>CAZVHV010000111.1:0-5903 GCA_964627025.1 uncultured Oscillospiraceae bacterium
AGGCCATCACAAATATCACGTACGCGGCAACCATGCTCTACACCTCCTCTCTGGTGGGCAAAGAAGTGACCATCGGCCAGTACGATTCCGAAGGGAAACTTCAGGAGCTCGTGGGCACCGTCACCGGTACCGGGACCTACAACAACAACCCCGTGGTCTTCGTAGACGGCGTGAGCTACAGCGTCAGCAGCATCATGGCGGTGGGCCGGCTGCCCGACAGCGGGACGGCCGTCGGAGAAGCCTCCACGTGATGCGCGGAGGAAGCGCCAAACGACTCTATAGAAGGAGATGGATCAGATGACCCAACGGATCTCTTCTTCAAATCCGAACGGGCTCCAGACCCCGCAGAGCAACCGGAAGACGGACACCGGAGAGACCTCTTTCGGAGAGGTGCTCCGCAGGGAGCAGCAGCGGGCGGAGAGCGGCCGGGGCGTCGCGTTTTCCAGGCACGCCATGGAGCGCGCGGAGCAGCGCGGCATCCAGGTGGACGAGGAGCTGATCAGCCACCTTTCCGACTCCGTGGAAAAGGCGCAGGCCAAGGGCGCGACCAACATTCTGGCCTTTGACGCGACCCGGGCGTTCATCATCAACGTCCCCAACGGACGAGTGATCACCACCATGTCCCAGGAGGAAATGAAGGAAAACATCTTTACAAACATTGACGGCGCCGTGATCCTGTAAAACAGAGAGCAGGACCGGAAGGATGCTCTGGGGAACGTCCGATTGACGGCTCCCCGGCGGCGCCGACCGAAAGGAGAAAATCCACTCATGACAGGAGCAATGTATGCAGCGATCTCGGGCCTGAAGGCCCATATGCAGAAGCTGAACGTCATCGGCAACAACATTGCGAACATCAATACCTACGGCTATAAAGCCGCGCGCACCACTTTTTCCGAGTCTCTTTACACCACGCTGACCGCCGGGTCCAACGGCACCAGCACCGTCGGCGGCGTGAATCCCTCGCAGCTGGGCTACGGCTGCAATATCGGGACCATCGACCTGAATATGAGCACCGGCAACTATGTTCCGACCGGAAACGCGCTGGACTGCATGATCAACGGCACCGGCTTTTTCCTGGTGGGAGACAAGGCGGCGGGCAGCACGGCGGACGGTGCGACCACCCTGGCGCAAACCGAGCCGCAGAATCTCCTTCTGACCCGGGTGGGCAACTTCAAGATCGATTCCCAGGGCTACCTGACCGACGGGCAGGGCAACGTGGTGTACGGCTTTGTGACCTGCTCGGCCGATGCGGCAAATCCGGGCGTGTGCGACTCCGACAATCCGGGGGTCAGCACCCAGCTGGTGCCCATCCGCCTGCCCCTCTCGGCCAAAGGCACCGACGAGATCAGCGCAGGGACGGCGATTTTTCCCGGCGTGAACGATCAGGGGGAAAACGTCTATGACGCCGGCACCGAGGACGGCTCCATGAGCGACGGCACCACCATCAAGGTGGATTCGGTCAGCATCGACGCCTCCACCGGCAAGATCACCGCCGTGAACCAGGCGGACAACAGTATCCTGGTCATCGGCTACATCCCCCTGGCCTCCGTGACCAACCCCAACGGCGTCACCCATGTGGAGGGGCCCTATTACCGTGCCGGCGAGGGCGCGGGGACCTGCTCGGTCGCCTCCATCGGCGATGTGCTGAACGGGTATTATCTGAACAACGCCGCCGCCGGCGATACGGGCGCCGTACAGATCTTCGGCAGCGGGTCCACCAACCTGATCACCAGCGGGCTGGAGTCCTCCGGCACCGACCTCGCCACGGAGATCAGCGAAATGATCACCACCCAGCGCGGCTATCAGGCCAACACCCGCATCGTCACCGTGACCGACTCCATGCTGGAGGAACTGGTCAACATGAAACGCTGAGTAAACTGACGTAATACCGGCCCGGAGCGCGGGGCAGCATCCCGCGCTCCGGGGGCGGAATCCATGCGGGAGGAGGAGCATGAATGATCGTTTTGACGAAGATGAATCAGGAAAAATTTCTGGTGAATCATCTGCAGATCGAATGTATTGAAATTATTCCGGAGACGAAAATCGTGATGATGAACCGCAGCTACTACCTTGTCCGGGAGACCGCCGACGAAATCATTCAAAAAATCATGGAGTACAACGCGAAGGTGGCGGACATCCATCGGATGATCGAAATCAAAGACAATCGCTGAATTCCCTGCGCGGCTTTTTTTGCGTGGAAGTTCCATCGAATCGGGAGGAAGAAGCAGAATGAATATTACCTACATCATTGGAACGATCCTGGCCATTGCCCTAATGATCTTCGGCATGATCACCAAGACCGTAGACGGCAGCATCACGGTCTCGACCTCCCAGCTTTTGAACTTCTTTGACGCATCCAGTATTCTGATCGTGGTGGGCTGTACGCTGGCGGTGGTATTTGCCAGTTTCCCGGTCAAGATGATCAAAGCGATGCCCAGGCATTTCCGGATCATGCTCAACACCAAGAAATTTGACCCGATGTACTACATCGATCAGCTGGTGGAACTGGCCCAGGTCGCCCGGAAAAACGGCCTGCTGGCGCTGGAGGAGAAGGCGAATCAGCAGGAGGACCCGTTTTTCAAGCAGGCGATCATGCTGATCGTGGACGCCAATGATGCGGACAAGGTACGGGGCATCCTGAACAACGACATCGAGTGCATGTCCGGACGGCATGACGATGTTGCCAGTATGTACGACAAGGCTTCGGCGGTGGCGCCGGCGTTCGGTATGCTGGGTACCCTGGTCGGCCTGATCAATATGTTAAAGAACATGAATATGGACAGCGGCGGCTCCAGTACCATCGGCGCCGATATGGGCACGGCCCTGATCACCACCCTGTACGGCACCGTTCTGGCACATATTATTTTCTCGCCCATCGCCTCCAACCTGCGGACGAGGGACCAGGAGGAAGTCCTCTGCAAAATGATCATCGTGGAGGGCATCATGTCCATCCAGTCCGGTGAAAACCCGAAGTTCCTGCGGGAAAAGCTTCTGACCTTCATCGACCAGATGGAGCGCGGCGATGAGTCGGGCGGGGGCGGAAAAGGTAAAAAGGGAAAGAAGAAATAAATTCGGATTCCGGCGGAAGGGGGACGCAAAATGAAAAAGCGCAATAAAGGCGGCGGCGCCAACTGGATGGATACATATGGCGACATGGTGACCCTGCTGCTGTGCTTCTTTGTTCTGCTCTACTCCATCTCAACGGTGGACCAGAAGAAATGGGTCCAGCTGGTCCAGAGCTTCAATCCCAGCGCGACGGTTGCGGATTCGGCCAATATGGGCAACGGCGGTCAGATCCTCGATCCCACCGGTGAGCCGAGCGATGCAGTCTCCATGACCCAGGAACAAATCGACAATGCCATCGAGCAGCTGTACCAGAGCCTGCAGGAATATGTTTCCCAGCAGGGCGCGGGCGAGAACATCTCCGTGACCCGGGGCGACGGATCTGTCTTCATCTCCTTCAACGACACGGTGTTTTTCGACGGGGACAGTTATGAGCTACGCCAGGACGGCAAAACCGTGCTGGACGATGTGGGGCAGATCGTCCAGAAGGCCGGAGATGCGATCGACGAGCTGCGGGTCCTCGGCCACACGGCCCAGGCATATACCGACCGGGCGAACAATGTGATGGCCGACCGGTTCCTGGCCTCCAACCGCGCCACGGTCGTGCTGGTATACCTGCAGGAAAAGAATATCCTGGATCCGGCCCGCATGGTCAGCATCGGGTACGGCCAGTGGCGCCCCGTGGCGCCCAACGACAGCGCGGCAAACCGGGCCAAAAACCGCCGGGTGGAGATGATCGTCACAGGGAAGAATCTCTCCAATCAGCTCGGCGGCAGCATCGAACAGTATTACACGGACCGCGGAACGCAGTCCTCGGCGGCGGCCGGCTGACGGCGCATGAGGGTTTGCCGACATAAAATTGTGGAAGGGAGGAATGCGAATGGCTGAAATATTGTCGCAAAGCCAGATCGACGCACTGCTGAGCGCCGCGAGAGGCGGAGACGCGCTGAAAGCCACAGAAGAGGTCTCCGCGGAGAAAAAATACCGAAAATACGACTTCAAAAGCCCCAGAAAATTCACAAAAGACCGTTTAAAAATGCTGGACGGCGTGTTTGAGAATTATGCCAGAAGCATGAACTCCCGCTTCAACGGCCTGATGCATACGACCTGTGAAATTGAAGTGGAGTCGGCGGAAGAGCAGCGCTACTACGAATTTTCCAACGCGCTGACCGAGGGCGATGTCCTGACCCTGGCTTACCTGAAATATAACGGGAAAACAGAGGACGCCCCCGTCCTTCTGCGTGTCACCACCCCTTTGATGCTCAGTATGATCGACCGCCTGATGGGCGGCGAGGGGAATCCGGACGATGAGCTGGATTCGGACTACAGCTTTACCGATCTGGAACTGAAGATGTACGAGGGGATCATGCAGGACATCGTATCGAATCTGGGCGAGAGCTGGAGCAACTACATTCCGCTCGAGTTCGTTTTCAGCCGTGTGGAGCCCAACCCGACGCTGGTCCAGCCGCTCGGCCTGGACGAGATCGTGGTCATCATGGAACTCGTGGTGAAATTCCAGAACTGCAGAGGACGCATCAACGTCTGTCTGCCCGGCATGATGCTGACCAACCTGTTCAGCGAGATCAGCAGGCGCAACGCCGTTCCGGAGAATACCGACGAGACCGCCTACCAGAACATCTTCGAATCCCTGCGGGACACGGAGATCGAACTGGTGGCGGAGATGTGCCGGACACAGCTCAAGATCAGCGACGTGTATCACCTGAACGTGGGAGACGTCATCAACCTGCACCAGCCCAAAGATTCTCCCGTCTATCTCAACATCGGCGGCAAACGCTGGTTTACGGGCAAGCTGGGCGTGCACAACAAAAACATGGCGGTCAAGATAGGGAGCACCTATTCTGATCCGAAGGGAAGGAATGTCGAACAGGATGGCAGATAGGAAGTTAACCCCATTGGAAGTGGACGCGCTTGGGGAAGTCATGAATATCAGCATTGGTTCTTCTGCCACGGCTGTATCCAATATGCTGGACCACCGGGTGCAGATCACGACGCCGCAGGTTTCGGTCAGCGATGTGGAGAGCTTTTCCATCGGGGAGCTGCAGCCCGCCATCGGCGTGGAGATCCGCTACGTGTCGGGGCTGGAAGGCAGCAACATCATGCTGCTCAAACGCAGCGATGTCAAGGCCATCGTGGATATCCTGATGGGCAGCGAGACGCCGGACGAGGAGTTTGAACTCAACGACCTGACCATCAGCGCGGTGTGCGAGGTCATGAACCAGATGATGGGGGCCGCATCCACCGCGCTCTCCGATTTCCTGGGAAAGCCTGTGAACATCTCCACGCCCGAGTCGTTCGAGCTGACGGACTTTGAAAAATTCAAGCAGGAGCATTTCCCCGTTGACGACGGAAAATGCGTGATCGTGGGCTTCTCCCTGAACATCGAAGGGGTCCTGGAGAGCCAGTTTATCAATGTCATGTCCATCAAACTGGCCCGGGAACTGCTGAGCGGACTGGATCTCGGCAATGACCCGGACGACGAGCCCCGGAAGGAAACTGCCGGCGCAGAATCCGGGCGGGAGGAGGTTATACAGCCGCCGGAAACACCGACCGAGCAGCCCTCCGACAGGCCGCTCAGCCAGGAGGAGATCGCGAAGCTGGTGCAGTCCGCCCGCGAGACGGAAGAACAGCAGCCCGCCGCCCCCGAAATACCCGCTCCCGGGCAGGTGCAGATGCCGCCGGCGGGAGCACCCTATCCCATCCCGCCTTACGGACAGTACATGCCCGGATATTATCCGCCGCCCCCCTACTATCCGGGACCGGCGAACCCGGACCCCAAGGTCGTCAACGCGCGGCCGGCGGAACTGCCGCACCTGGCGAAC
>CAZVHV010000112.1:0-5892 GCA_964627025.1 uncultured Oscillospiraceae bacterium
GGTGCTCCTGGGAATTCAAGTTCGTGGATCTGGACGACGCCTATTCCACCGGCTCTTCCATCATGCCGCAGAAGAAGAACCCGGACGTGGCCGAGCTGGTGCGCGGAAAGACCGGACGGGTGTACGGCTCGCTGATTGCCCTGCTCACGGTGATGAAGGGGCTGCCGCTGGCCTACAACAAGGATATGCAGGAGGACAAGGAGCCGGTGTTCGACGCCATCGACACGGTGGAGATCTGCATCCCCGTCTTTGCCGCCATGCTGGACACCCTCACGGTGCGGGAAAAGAACATGCGGCGGGCCGCCTCCGGCGGTTTCATCAATGCCACCGACTGTGCCGATTATCTGGCGAAGAAGGGGATTCCCTTCCGTGACGCCTACATGATCGTGGGCCGGCTGGTCAATATGTGCATCCAGACCGGTGAGAATCTGGAAACGCTGACGCTGAAGGATTTTCGCGCCATTTCAGGTGCGTTCGACGAGGATGTGTATAAGGCGCTGGAGCTCAGGACCTGCGTCAACGGCCGCAAGGTCTACGGCGGCCCCGCAAAAGAGGCGGTAGAGAAACAGATTGCCAACATCAAGGCGTTTATCGAAGCACGCGACAAGACGTAACCTCGGTTATGCCATGGACGCAGCGAAAGGACTGGTCATGGAGATGAAACCCATCGTTTATATTGACGGCAAGGAGGGCACGACCGGCCTTCAGATCTATGAGAGGCTGGGGGACCGGGAAGACCTGGAGCTTCTGCTGATCGACGACGACAAGCGGAAGGATCCGGCGGAGCGGAAGAAGTGCCTCAACGCCGCCGATATCGTGTTTCTCTGCCTGCCGGATGACGCGGCGCGCGAGGCGGTGGCTATGGTGGAAAATCCCGCCACCCGGATCATCGATGCTTCCACCGCCCACCGTGTGGCCCCGGGCTGGGACTACGGGTTCCCTGAGCTGTTCCGGGAGCGGCGCCCGGCCATCGCGGAATCGAAGCGGGTGGCCAATCCCGGGTGCCACGCCACCGGCTTTCTCGCCTGTGCGGCACCGCTCGTGCGCATGGGCGTCCTGCCCGCGGATTATCCCGTCACCTGCTTCTCGCTCACCGGCTATTCGGGCGGCGGGAAGAAGATGATCGCCGAATACGAGGGCGCGGACAAGGCGGAGGCCCTGTACAGCCCGCGCATCTATGCCCTGCAGCAGAACCACAAGCATCTTCCCGAAATGGAGCGCCACGCCGGGCTTGCCCGCCCGGTCGTGTTTTCTCCCGTTGTGGATGACTACTACAAAGGCATGGCGACCACCATCCAGCTCCATAACGCCCTGCTGACGGGGAAACCGACGGCGCGGGAGCTCTGCGACCGCCTGACGGCCTATTACGCGGGAGAGAAGCTGATCTCGGTCGCGCCGCTCGGCGGCACGGAGCCCATGCTGGCTGGCAACCGGCTGGCGGGCAGCGACCGGCTGGAGATCGTGGTCTGCGGCAGCGACGAACAGACCACCGTCACGGCGCTTTTCGATAACCTGGGCAAAGGCGCGTCGGGCGCGGCCGTTCAGAATATGAACCTGATGCTGGGCTTTGACGAAACCGCCGGTTTACATTTTTAGGGCAGGGGCGAAGCCGGGAGCCGCCCGCCCTCAGAAGGAGACAGTCATTATGAAACAGATACAGGGCGGTGTCACCGCCCCGAAAGGATTTACCGCCGCCGGGGTCCGCTGCGGCGTGAAGCAGAGCATTGGAAACGGCGGTCAGCCCGTCGTTTCCGCCATGGAGGATTTTCTCACCGGGAAAAAAGACCTGGCTATGATCCTGTCCGAAACCGAGTGCACCGCCGCCGCCACTTACACCCTCAACCGGGTGAAGGCCGCTCCGATCTATGTTACCATGGAGCACCTGGAAAACGGCGTGGCCCGCGGTGTCGTGGTCAACAGCGGAAACGCCAATGCCTGCGCCCCCATGAGCCATGAGAACGCCTACCAGATGTGCGTGCTGGCGGCCAAGGCCACCGGCCTCAAGCCGGATGATTTTGTCGTGGCCTCCACCGGCGTGATCGGGCAGACCCTGAACATCGCGGCCATCGAGCGCGGGATTCCCGTGGTGGCCGGACGCCTGTCCGGAGACGGCTCCGATGAGGCGGCCCAGGCCATCATGACCACAGACACCACGAAAAAGGAGATCGCCGTCACCTGCACCATCGGCGGCAGGACGGTGACCATCGGCGCGATCGCGAAGGGCTCCGGCATGATCCACCCGAACATGGGCACCATGCTGGCCTTCATCACCACCGACTGTGCCATCACGAGCGGGATGCTCAAGGAAACCCTGTCTCCCATCGTTTCGCGCACCTTCAACCGGGTCACCGTGGACGGCGATACCTCCACCAACGACATGTGTGTGGTGCTGGCCAACGGGATGGCGGGCAACCCGCTCATCGAGTGGAAGGACGAGGACTTCACGCTGTTCTCCAAGGCGCTCCACACCGTGTGCGAATTCCTGGCCAAGAGCATCGCCGCCGACGGTGAGGGCGCCACGCGCCTTGTCGCCTGCACGGTCCACAACGCCAGAAGCGAGGAGAGCGCCGAGCGCCTGGCCAAGGCTGTGGTCGGCTCGTCCCTGGTAAAGGCCGCCATGTTCGGCGCCGATGCCAACTGGGGACGCGTCCTTTGCGCCATGGGCTATTCCAAGGCCCCCTTCCGTCCGGAATATGTGGATGTGAAGTTCAGCTCCAAGGCGGGGGAAGTCGAGGTCTGCCGTCAGGGCGCCGGCCTCGATTTTGACGAGCAGACCGCCAAGAACATCCTGACGCAGGATGAGGTGGTCATCGATGTCTGCCTGAACGAAGGGGAGTCCTTCGCCACCTGCTGGGGCTGTGATCTGACCTACGATTATGTCAAGATCAACGGCGACTACCGGACTTGAGGTGAGGAAGATGACCTATTCCCATATCGACCGCGCCACCGTTCTGGCCGAGGCGCTGCCCTATATCCAGAAGTACAGCGGCAAGACCGTCGTGGTGAAGTACGGCGGAAACGCCATGATCTCCGCTGAATTGCGGCACGCGGTCATCAGCGACATCATCCTGCTCTCCCTGGTCGGGATCCGGGTGGTGGTCGTCCACGGCGGCGGGCCGGAGATCTCCGATATGTTAAAGAAGATCGGCAAGGAGTCCAGGTTTGTGGACGGCCTGCGCTATACGGATGCCGAGACGATGGATATCGTCCAGCAGGTGCTCTGCGGCAAGGTGAACAAGGACCTGGTCGCGACGCTCAACCGCCTGGGCGGCAGGGCCATCGGCCTGTGCGGCATGGACGGCGGGATGCTGCGGGCCAAGAAGCTGGACGAAAAATACGGCCTGGTGGGCGAGATCACACAGGTCAGCCCGGACGCAGTGAACGACTGCCTGGAGCATGGGTATATTCCCGTCATTTCCACCGTGGCGCAGGGCGTGGACGAGGAGACTGCCTACAACATCAACGCGGACACGGCGGCGGCCAAGCTGGCGATCGCCCTGAAGGCCGAAAAGCTGGTGCTCCTCACCGACGTGCGCGGCCTTCTGCGCGATCCCAAGGACGACTCCACGCTGATCCATGTGGTGCACGTCTCCGAGGTGCCCGGTTTGGTGAAGGACGGGATCATCTCCGGCGGCATGATCCCCAAGGTAGACTGCTGCGTGGAGGCCGTTCGCTGCGGCGTTACGCGCACGCACATTCTGGATGGGCGCATTCCGCATTCCATTCTCATTGAGATGCTTTCCAATGAGGGGATCGGTACCATGCTGCTGTAAGAGAGGGGAACAATCGTGAATTTCGAAGAATTGAAGGCACTGGACAGCCAGTATGTGATGCAGACGTACAGCCGCTTTCCCGTGGACATCGACCACGGAAAGGGCGCCGCCCTGTATGACATGGCCGGCAGGGAGTACATCGATTTCACTTCCGGGATCGGGGTGAACTCCATCGGCTACGGCAACGAGAAGTGGACCGAAGCCATTCTGGAGCAGGCGATGAAGCTGGGCCATATTTCCAACCTTTTTTATTCCAAGCCCTATGTTCTCCTGGCCGAGCAGCTTTGCAAGCGCACCGGGATGGCCAATGCGTTTTTCGCCAATTCGGGCGCCGAGAGCAACGAGGGTATGATCAAGCTGGCGCGCAAATACAGCTTTGACAAATACGGCAAGGGGCGCGGCACCATCATCACCCTAAAAAACTCCTTCCACGGGCGCACCATCACCACGCTGGCCGCTACGGGGCAGGATGTGTTTCACAATTATTTCTTCCCCTTCACCGAGGGCTTCCGTTACGCGGAGCCGACGCTGGAGGGCGTGGAGGCGGTGGCCGGGCACGATGTGTGCGCGGTCATGCTGGAGCTGATCCAGGGCGAGGGCGGCGTGCTGCCCATGGATAAGGAATTTGTCCACTCGCTGGCGGTGCTCTGCGCCGAGCGGGACTGGCTGCTCCTGGTGGATGAGGTGCAGACCGGCGTGGGACGCACGGGGTCGCTGTTCGCTTTCCAGCAGTACGGGATCCTCCCGGACGCCGTTTCCTTCGCCAAGGGCATCGCCGGCGGGCTTCCGTTCGGCGGTCTGCTGGCCAGCGAGCGCTGCAGGGGCGTGCTGACGCCCGGCACCCACGCCACCACCTTCGGCGGGAACCCGGTCTGCGCCGCCGCCGCCCTGACGGTCCTTGACATCCTGGATGAGGATACCCTGGCCACGGTGGGGGAGAAGGGGTTCTATCTCCGCAACGCCATTGAAGCCATGGAGCTGCCCTGCTTCGGCCGGACCCGCGGCATGGGCCTGATGATCGGCATCGAGGTGGTGGGCGAACGCACCAACAAGGAGCTGGCCGCGCTTCTGATCCAGAACGGCCTGCTTTGCCTTACGGCCGGGCAGGGGATGCGTTTCCTGCCACCGCTGACCATCACGAAGGAAGAGATCGACAAGGGTCTGGAGATCATCAAGCGGACCCTTTCCTGAGAGGAGAACGACAATGAAAAAGGACCTGCTCAAGCTGCTGGATCTCACCCGGGAGGATATCGTCCATATCCTCAACGTGGGAGATCAGATGAAGTATAACCAGAAGCACGGCTTAAGCCATAATTACCTGGAGGGCAAAACCCTTGCCATGATTTTTGAGAAGAACTCCACCCGCACCCGCGTTTCCTTTGAGGCCGGGATGTTCCAGCTGGGCGGCCACGCCCTGTTTCTCTCGGGCAAGGAGAGCCAGATCGGCCGCGGCGAGCCGATCGCGGACACCGCGCGTGTTCTGGCCCGTTACTGCGACGGCATCATGATCCGCACCTTTGCGCAGGACGAGGTGGAGAAACTGGCGAAATATTCCACGGTCCCGGTCATCAACGGCCTGACCGATTTTGCGCATCCCTGCCAGGTGCTGGCCGACCTGATGACCATACGGGAGAAGATGACCCGTCTGGAAGGACTGAAGCTCTGCTATATCGGCGACGGCAACAACATGGCAAACTCCCTGATCGTGGGCGGCCTCAAGTGCGGGATGGACGTAGCGGTCGCCACGCCCGCGGGCTATGAGCCGGACCAGGCGATTCTGGATTTTGCCAAGACGGTCAGCGGCCCGAAATTCGTCCTCACCCACGATCCGAAAGAGGCGGCTGTCCAGGCCGACGTGGTGGTAACCGACGTATGGGCCTCCATGGGAATGGAGGAGGAGGCGCAGAAGCGCCGCCGGGATTTCGCGGGCTTCCAGGTTGACGACAAGATCATGGCGCTGGCCAGCCCCAACGCGATGGTACAGCATTGCCTTCCCGCGCACCGCGGCGAGGAGATCACCGCCGAGGTGTTCGAGGCGCACGCCGATGAAATTTTTGAAGAGGCGGAGAACCGCCTCCATGCCCAGAAGGCGGTCATGTACCTGCTGATGGGCGAAGAC
>CAZVHV010000113.1:0-5825 GCA_964627025.1 uncultured Oscillospiraceae bacterium
GGCCCGGAGGAGGCGCTGAAGAAGTATCTGTACGTCAAGGAGCGGGTCGAAAACCTGACGGTGGTCGGGATCGCAGGGCCGGGCGACGCGCTGGCGAACTTTGAGGAGACCAGGAAGACCCTCTCGCTCATCCGCCAGCAGGACCCGAATGTCACCTTCTGCCTCTCCACAAACGGACTGATGCTCCCGCTGTACGCGCAGGAACTCGTTGAGCTCGGCGTCTCCCATGTCACCGTGACCATCAATGCGGTGGACCCTGAGATCGGCGCGAAAATCTACCGGTATATCGACTATCTTGGCACCAGATACACCGGCGTGGC
This sequence comes from uncultured Oscillospiraceae bacterium, assembly GCA_964627025.1. Taxonomy (GTDB): domain Bacteria; phylum Bacillota; class Clostridia; order Oscillospirales; family Oscillospiraceae; genus JAEWRY01. Next base: position 321 of record CAZVHV010000113.1, read on the forward strand.
GGCGGCTTCCATCCTGCTGGCGAACCAGCTGGCGGGGCTCCGTTACCTCACCTCCAAAGGGGTGATCTGCAAGGTGAACACGGTGATGCTCAAGGGCATCAACGACAGTCACATTGAGGAAGTGGTCAAGAAGATCAAGGAGCTCGGCGTCTATATCTCCAACATCATGCAGCTCATCCCGGTGGCGGGCTCCGCCTTCGAGAACATGGAGCTTGTCAGCAACAAGGAGATCACGGCGGTCCGGAAGCAGTGCGAGGTCCACTTGAAGCAGATGTATCACTGCAAGCAGTGCAGGGCCGACGCGATAGGGACGTTGGATAACGACCGGTCGATCGAATACCGCGGATGCACCGAAGCCTGCGCGCCAGCCGAAACCGAGCCGGTCCGGAAGTTTGCGGTCGCCTCGAAAAGCGGGATGCTGGTCGATCAGCATTTCGGGAAGGCAAACGAGTTTTATATCTACGAGAGCGACGGGGAGAAGGTCATTTTCCTGGAAAGACGCCTCGTGAAAAACTACTGCACGGGAGCCGAGGAATGCACGGAGGACAAAGAGGGGGCCATCGAGTCCATCCTTTCGGCCGTGTCCGACTGCAACGGGGTCCTTGCGCTGCGCATCGGGGACGCGCCTTCCCGCAGGCTGGCCAGCCAGGGGATCAAGGTATACGCGACCTATGACAAGATCGAGGAAGCCGTAAAGCAGGCGGCCTCGCAATAAGAAAAACAGAGAAAGAGAAGGAGAAAGATCGACATGGTAAGTCCGAAGTATCACATTTTCGTATGCACAAGCTGCCGCACCAACGGCACGCAGAAAGGCTTCTGCCATCAGAAGGACAGCGTCAAGATCGTGGAAAAATTCATGCAGGAGATCGAGGACAGAGATCTGACCGCGGACTGCATGGTCACCAACACAGGCTGCTTCGGGATCTGCAGCCGCGGGCCGGTGGCGGTCATCTATCCGGAGGGCGTTTGGTACGGAAATCTTACGACCGACGCGGTCGAGGAGATCATGGATCAGCATATTGAAGGGGGCGGGATCGCGGAGGCGTACCGCATTTGATCGCAGGGAAACCGAGCGGGGAAGGAGAGCGGTGCCATGATCAGAATAACCGACATGACGCTGAGCTGTCTGGATGCGTTCCATCCCACCGACAGGCAGCTTTGTGAGCTTTTTGACTTGCTTCGGTCCACCGGTGTCGACCGGATCGAAATGCCTGTCGGATTTTATAAGCGGATCAGGCCGTCCACGCCCGAGATCGTCACGCTGCGCATCGACGAGCCGGAAGAGGCGGTGCATTATCCGGAGATCAACCGCTTTATCAGCAGGAGAAGGGCGCTGATCCCCAATGAAGCCGTGTTTTTGGAACTGCGCATCAACGACAGAAAGGAGATCAGTCTGCTTGGCCGATGCGGCGTGCTTCAGAATATCAGGGTGGTCAGCCTCGATGATCTGCTTTGCTATGATTATGAGAGCACCTTCCGTGATTTAAAGAAGCAGGTGAAGGGCAGGGTCGAATTTTGTCCCGAGGACGATTACAGCTGTGCGACCGCCGCCGCGGTGGAATGGGTGATGAACGGCGGGGTCGATGTGGTGGCATCCTTTGGGGGGATCGGCTGCAAGGCCTCGCTGGAGGAACTCCTCCTTGCGCTGCGGGTCGTGAAGAGATACCGGCCCGGCGCTTCCTACGCCATGTTCCCGGAGATCGCGGCGCTGGTGGAGAAGATCACTTCCACTCCTTTTCCGGATAAAAAAGCCATCATCGGGAGAGAGATCTTTGACGTGGAGTCGGGGATCCATATCGACGGCATTTTGAAGAAACCGGAGATGTACGAGCCTTTCCTGCCCGAGCTCGTGGGCGGAAGACGGAGGTTCGTCGTCGGGAAGCACTCGGGGAAAAAGGCCCTCCGGGTCAAGCTCGCACAGCTGGGACTTGACCCGGAGGAGTACGACAGCGGCGGACTGCTGCAGGAGGTGCGCACCGTAAGCACGGAGGAGAAGTCAAGCCTGAGCGACGAGGAGTTTTTGAAGCTCGCGGAGCGGCACAGAAAGTGAGGGGTCTTTGATGAAACCGACGCTGCATATTGTGGATACAACCATGCGAGACGGCGAACAGAGCCCCGGCATTGCCATGACCAAGGAACAGAAGCTGCACATCGCGTCCGTCCTCGACGCCGCCGGGATCTACCAGATCGAAGCGGGCATCCCGGCCATGAGCCATTATGAGATCGACACGATCGGCCAGATCGCGGCACAGTGCAAAAACTCGAAGGTCTCGGTGTGGAGCAGGCTGAAACTCTCGGATCTTCAAAAGTGCATCCAGTGCAAGCCGGATATCATCCATATCTGCGCCCCCGTTTCCTATGTACAGATCTACTCCAAGCTGGGAAAAAACAAATCCTGGATTATCAAGAACCTTACCGCCTGTGTGGAATACGCGCGCGGGCAGGGATATGAAGTAACGGTAGGGTTCGAGGATGCGTCGCGCGCCGACATCACCTTTATGGCCGCCCTGGCAAAGCAGCTTCAGGAGCTCGGCGTGACACGGATCAGGTACTCGGACACGGTCGGCATCCTCTCGCCGGCCAGGGCTTACCAGGCGGCCAAGGAAATCATCGGCTACGCGGGGGTCGAGGTGGAGGTCCATGCGCATAACGACCTCGGCATGGCGGTAGCCAATTCCATCATGGGCGCGAAAGCGGGCGCGAGATTTATCGACACCACCATAGGCGGGATCGGGGAGCGCGCGGGCAACTGCGATTACTATAAGTTTATCCATGCGGCACAGGCCGTCTTTCGGCTGAATACCACGTCCCTTGACGCTATGGTCGTTGAGGAAACGATAGATGAGATCATCCATAAATGAAAGAGGGATAAAAATGAAAAAGAAGCTTTTTGCCATTTTTACAGCATTTGCACTTTTTTCCGTCCTGATCTCCGGGTGCAGCGGCACCGCCGGCTCGGCTTCGGCGCAGCCGTCTGCCTCCGCGTCCGAGACGACATCGCCGCAGGAGAGCATCGAGCTGAATATTTCGGCCGCCGCCAGCCTGACCGAAGCCTTTACCGAGATCACCAAGCTCTATCAGGCGGAAAACCCCGGCGTCACCCTCGTCTGCAACTTCGCTTCGAGCGGGACCCTGCAGAAGCAGATTGAGGAAGGCGCGCCGGCGGATGTGTTCTTCTCCGCCGCGCAGAAGCAGATGGACGCGCTGGAGCAGGAGGCCCTGATCGTCGCCGACTCGCGGGTCGATCTGCTGAAAAACAAGATCGTGCTGATCGTGCCGAAGGATTCGGAGAAGGGTATCACAAGTTTTGAGGACTGCCTGACCGACAAGGTTTCGATGATCGGGATCGGAGACCCCGCGAGCGTGCCCGCGGGACAGTACGCACAGGAGGTCTTCACTTCCCTCAACGGGTGGGATGTCATTTCGGCAAAAGCCAACCTGGGCACCGATGTAAAGCAGGTGCTGTCCTGGACAGAGAGCGGGGACGTGGACTGCGGCGTGGTCTACAGCACCGATGCCGCCGGCTCTGAAAACGTCAAGGTGGTCGCCGAAGCGCCCGAAGGCAGCCACAAGCCCATCACCTATCCGGCGGCGGTCGTCGCGGCGAGCAAACACCAGGATGCCGCGCAGGCTTTCCTGGATTACCTCGGGACCGATGAGGCACAGCAGGTCTTTGCCTCCTTTGGTTTCAGTTCGGCCAAATAAGAGCACAGCCTTACAAAATGAATCAGGGAGGAGGAGAGGATCATGGACCTGTCTCCGTTGTGGATCTCACTGCGCGCAACGACGTTTTCTACGCTGCTCGTTTTCTTTACCGGGATCGCGGCTGCGTATCATGTCCTGAAGCTGAAAAAGACAGGAAAGTCGATCGTTGACTGCATCATCACGTTGCCCATGATCCTCCCTCCCACCGTAGTTGGATTTTTTCTCCTCAAGCTGTTCGGGATCAACGGACCCATCGGCCGGCTCTTTCTGGCGCTGTTCGACCGGAAGATCGTCTTCACCTGGCAGGCCGCGGTGATTTCCGCCTCGGTGGTGGCTTTTCCGCTCATGTACCGCTCCGCGCGCGGCGCCTTTGAACAGGTCGATAAAACGCTCCGTTACTCGGCGCAGACGTTAGGACTCTCCGATACCTATATTTTCTGGCGCATCGTCCTGCCCAACTGCCGGCACGGGATCCTGGCGGGTACCGTACTGGCCTTTGCGCGGGGCATGGGAGAATTCGGCGCCACCATCATGCTCGCGGGAAACCTGCCCGGCAGGACGCAGACCATTTCGGTAGCCGTGTATGCGGCGATGGCCGCCGGAAATGACGCGCTGGCCTACCGGTGGGTGCTGGTGAATTTAACGATTTCCTTTACCGTCCTGCTGATCATGAACCTTGCGAACGGCCATACGGCTGCTCCCGGCAGCAGACCGAAGCGGCGGAAGGGAGGGATACGCAATGTCCTTATCGGTCGACATCAGAAAAGAACTGGGGAGCTTCACGCTGAATGTACGCTTTCAGACCAGCGGGGGGGTGCTGTCTCTGCTCGGGGCCTCGGGCTGCGGGAAGAGCATGACCCTCAAATGCATTGCGGGGATCGAAGCGCCGGACGAGGGGAAGATCGTACTGAACGGGGAGACCCTCTTTGATTCGGAACGGGGGATCAACCTTCCGCCCCAAAAGCGGAAGACCGGCTACCTGTTCCAGAACAGCGCCCTTTTTCCCAACATGACTGCGGCGCAGAACATCCTCTGCGGCCTTCACCATATCAAAAGCAAGGAGGTCAGGCGGTACAGGCTGAAAAAACTGGTCGAGACCTTCCGCATCGAAGGACTGGAGGATCACTATCCGGCGCAGCTTTCGGGCGGTCAGCAGCAACGGGTGGCGCTGGCCAGGATTCTGGCTTCCGAACCGCGGCTGATCCTGCTCGACGAACCGTTTTCGGCACTCGACAGCTATCTGAGATGGCAGATCGAGCAGGAGATCAGCGCAATGCTGTCCTCCTTCCAAGGAATGGTCATTTTCGTCTCCCACGACAGGGACGAGGTTTTCCGGCTCAGCGACAGCGTCGCGGTCATGTCGGAGGGCCGTGTTGACTCGTTCGGCAGCAAGCACGAGATGTTCCGCAGCCCCAAGACCTATGTCTCCTGCCTTTTGACCGGCTGCAAAAACATCTCCCGCGCCGAAAAAATCTCGCCCGGTATGGTCTATGCGTCCGACTGGGGATTGGCCTTTCGTGCGGGAGAGAAATGCGGGGACGACGTGGAATTTGTGGGGCTCCGGGCCCATTACCTTGAGCCGTGCGACAGCCTGAACGCCCCAAACGCGTTTGCCTATGAAGTGGAGCAGGAGCTGGAAGATACCTTTACATATATCCGAATGATCCGGAAAAAGGATGCGCCGGGAGCCGGGACCATCCGCTGGGAGATCAGCCGGGAAGAATACGCGGGATTGGCGGACCGCCCCAATTATGTCTGCATCCCGGCGGAGAAGGTTTTGCTGCTTGGCCGATGACAGTC
>CAZVHV010000114.1:0-5708 GCA_964627025.1 uncultured Oscillospiraceae bacterium
TCATGATTTTCATTGGGCGTTTTCTGATGGAACTCCATGAAAGCCCAGAAGATGCAGCAGGACTTCCAGCTGAAGCTGAAGCAGGCCGAACTCGCGATCGAAAAGAAGCAGGCTGAGATCGACAAGCAAATCGAAGATTTGAAAAATCAGCCCCAGTAACCAATAGGCGAAACGCGGCGTGAGACCCATTCACGTTCAGCAACATATAAGGAGGTTTGTTCATGAGCGTCGGTAGAGAATTGTTGAATGTGCCGTTCCCGGCAATGGTCTATCAGCTTGCGTCGGCCATCGCACGCAGCCAGGCCAATCTGGACCGGGAATCCATCGCCATTCTGAAGGTTATGGGAGACAAGGAAAATGCCTCGGTGGCTCTGCCCTCGGTGCAGATCGGCAGTGACGGGAAGCTGCAGGAGGTCGAAATCGAGACCTCCATGATCGGAGCCGGATTCCAGCCGACTTTCTACCAGTTTGCCGAAACGATCATCGAGGTCAAAATGGCGATCACCATGAGCCGGGAGACCGAATATACCAACAAGATGAAGGGTGAAAAGACCGTGACTTCCACCACCAGCCGCTGGTGGGGACTGGCGCGCGATACGGTCGTGACCACGACGCCGGTCGATGCTACATATTCCAGCAAATATAATTTCACCCAGGAGGGGTCCAGCCTGCTGCGGACGAGGCTGGTGCCGATGCCGCCCAATGCCATCATTCAACGCCAGCTGGATATGCGCGCCCAGGCGATGCAGATGGAGTTTGAGCTGCAGCTGAAACAGCTTGAGCTGGACCTGGAGGCTAAGAAGGCGGAACTTCAGGCGCAGATCGATGATCTTGAGAATCAATAAACTATCATGAACGAGGATGAGCGCCTGAACGGCCCGCTCCGCTCCATCCTTCTGGAAACGGATATCTTTTCACCGGAGTATGACGAAGAGGATGCGGTCCGGGAGGAAGCGATCGCTGAGGAAGGCGCCTCTCCCGAGCCGCAGGCCGCTTCAAAAAATGAGGAGACGCCCGAAGACCCGGAATTCCCTATGGTGATGGAGTTGGACCCGAAAGGGACAGAGACCTCCATCTACAGGGTGAAGCGGGAATTCGATCAGCGGATGCGCGCCTTCCCGGAACGCAGGCGCCGGGAAGCAAAAACGCCGTTGCCTTGGAAGGCAGGTACATCTGCCCGTCAGGACCGGGAACCACTCTGCGGAAAGACGGACGCAGCATGGATCGGACGTGAGAACGGGGGCTGCGCCCGTACATCAGAAGGAGCCGGGAGCAAGCCCGAGCAGAAGAAAACACGGGCGGAAGACGCAGCCGGATTGGAAAAGAAAACGGAGCCGGACAAGGGGCTTTCCTCCCACATGGACCTTCCCCGGCGGGTCTGCCGCCAAAGTGGCAGGGACGAGCGTCATGAACCGTTTAAAGCAAAGGCATCCTCTCCGAGCGGGACATCAGACCTTCGCGTGAAAGACAAGCAGACTCCCGGGGAGCTGGGCCGGAAGGGCCTGCGGTCTGAAATGAGCTTGGAACGGGCCGAAACGCATGCCGGGCCGCATGAAATAGCGGGATGGATCAGGGAACCAATGAAAAATGGCTTTGACCTTAAAATCATGAGTGAAAGAGAGACCGGCGGAAACGGCCCGCTGAAAATGAGGGGGATTTAAATGACCAGCCCAGATGAGGATATCTTCCGTGAGATCGCCCTGGGACTTAAAACCCTGCATAACGGCGCGTTTCAACTGATCCGGGAAGGGAGACTGGCGGAAGCGCGCAGGATGCTGGAAAACGCAGGCCATATCTCATCCATGACCGGTTATCGGGAAGGGCTGGCCATGAGTCTGTTCAGCCTGGCCAATCTGGCTCTGCTGGAAGAAAAATGGAACGAAGCGTTTCATTGGTCGATAGAGTCCATGGCGTATTTTGACAGCGAAACCGATCGTAAAAAAGCCGGAGATTTCGTGCAGAAGGCGGTGCTGAAACTCGTCAAAGAAGGCATCGAACTGGAGGCCCGCGGAGAGGAAGGGGAAGCCCTTGCGCTCTTTAAAATGGTCCTCCCCTATCTGAAAGGCAAGCGCCGGGAGGCGGTGGCCGGCGAAATCTGTTTTTTAAAAGGAAAAGGAAGCCATGATGAAACTGGATCAGATTTCGGAGGATCAACGGGTCATTGTCAACGCTCTGATGCAATATAACAAAAGCGCGGTGCTGGAGCTTTCCGAAGGCCGGTATGAGCAGGCGCTGGAGTTCTTCCGACTCAGCCTGGACCTGGAAAAGGAACTGGGGCTGGAACGCTATTATGCGCAAACCCTGATGAATCTGGCCAATACGTGCCTGCTGCTGAAAGACGCCGACCGGGGGCTGGCTTATGTCCTGGAAGCGGTGCAGACCTTTGCGCGCATCAACTGCCGGTCCGATTACCTGCGGGCCAGATTGCTGGAGGGCTTCCTTTACTTGAACCGGAAGGAAGACGGGCGCGCACAGCCGGTCCTCGAAGAGGTGCTGAGAAAAGCCGATTCCGATGAGTTGAAGGGGGAGGCCTATCTCCTCCTGTACAGGCTCTACATGCAGCGCCAGAAATTGTCCCAGGCGCAGGACAGCATCAGCCGGGCCATTTCTTTTCTGGAACGCAGCGGCGCCCGGGAAAAGCTTCTTCAGGCGCTGAACGCCAGAGCGGCTTTTTTCAGCCGGCAGAACAAAGAACGTCTGGCCGCCATGGATCAAAATAGAATACAGATGCTGCTGGAAGAGGAGAAACCGGATTAGCGGAGGCTTATCCGACCATTTTCCGCGCATAAAGGATCCCCCCGGCGCCAACGGCGCCGGGGGGATCCTTTATGCGCGGACCTGGCGGCGGGTATGACCGTGATGCGGCCGCACGCGAACGACAAAGAAATGTGGACACAAAATATAGTAGCAAACAAATAATGGATTCATATAATGATATGGATGGAAAAATATTAAATCGAGGACGAAATTTCATTCTATAGAAACTTTCAGTGGGAGGAAACTATTGCTATGACTGAAAACGCGAATGTGAATCAGGTAACTCCGTCATGCGGAACCGGGCAAAACCCCAATTGCGGGGAATGCTGCGCCATCTTTACGGATACGGCGAAAAGGGAAGCGTTCGGATATCAGACGACAAGCGCGACGTGCGAATGCCATGATATTTGTGTCGAGGATGTTCGGGATATTTGTGTTGAGGAAAGAACGCTCACGCATTGTGTCCCCTGCAATCCCGATGGCCGCGCGGGCTGCCGCGGAGGCTTTCTGCCGGATGGAGTGCCCAGTATCCAAAGCTGGAGGGTCTTATGCGCGGAAGAAAGCCTGAGCCCGTCTACCGGCTGTGACCGTATCGTAAACCGGGTCGAATTCGAAGTGGTGTTGCGGTATGGAACGGGCACCCTTGCTGTGGTGACCCCGATCGATATATTCGACTGCTTTTGGTTCCAGTTTGCCAGATTCCCGAGCGGCACGTTCTATCCCAACACGACCGCGGGATTGAATCAGTTCAGAAATGAACTGGCCGTGATCGACGGCTCCTGCAAAGTGATCATCATCGAAAATGTCAGAGTCGTGACGGACGGCAACGACTGCGTACTCGAGATCGAGTATAAGGTCATTGATAAGCTGTGGAAGCACGAAAACCTTCTGGTATCAGCCATCAAGCCTTATCCCGGTGTGGGCGAGGCGGGGGCCATCACTGTTTCACAGGAATTTGAACAGGGTCACAAAATCGGCGCCTGCGTAGGCAGCGGAAGCTGCGGCGGCTGACTGGTTTTTCCTTGCGATAAAACGGGATGCTTCAGCGATTGTTTACAGTCGTTGAAGCATCTCATCTTTTATTGGTCCAGCAAGGTTTCGATTCTGCTGAGCTTGGCCTCGATCCTTACGAGCTGCTCAGACAGATGATACAGCAAAGTTTCAAGATGTGGAGTTGAAGCAGCCGGGGACTGCTGATGCCAATAGGTGGTTTTTTTGAATGTCTTCTGCCCGGAGCCGCTTACTCCCTCGTTCCGTAAATCTTTTTCACCGGCTCCGGCTTTGCTGTGCGGAAGGCTTTCGGCATCCGGCGCGGCAGGAGATTTGTCAGGTTGAAGCTCGCTTTTTTCATCCAACATGGGGTGCCCTCTTTCCTTTATAATTGGATATTCAATTATATGACGGTGACAGAATTTCGTTCCTTGTTTACGGCCGGGCGCTGCCACCCGGTGGAACCGGCACAAACCGTACGGATCTTTTACGCCGGGCATTGCCGGCCGGTATGATCGATGATGTAGCTGCCCTTAAGGATGAGTCCTGAAATGGGGACAAAGGAATACCCATCCCGGATCAGGGCTTCGATAATGCCCGGCAGAGCTTCCGGTGTGTGCAGGGCGGCGTTGTGGAAAAGGACGATGGAGCCGGGTTTTACCTGTTTGACCACTCTGGCCGTGATGTCTGACGCGGATAAATCCTTCCAATCGAGACTATCAACACTCCAATCGGTTGGAGTAAGCGTTATCCCTTGTTGAAGTCGTAGTTCCATTCAATTTCGACTTCATCGTGGAAGAGGTTGATGCGGGAGATGAGCAGGGCTGCGATATGGTTCTTTCCCGCAAGGTCAAGGTTGTCCCAGACGTTCTGAATGTCGCAGATCTCTTTGCTCAGCGTATCGTGGTGGTCCTGGCTCAGCTTTTCGGCTTCCGCTTCCAGGGAGCGGCGTTCTTCTTCCAGGGCCGTGACTTTTTCATTTAAATACCGCGCGGTGATGCCGTTGGATTCCGAGGCCATGTCGATAAGCCTCTGGATGCGGATGTCGATTTCCTCCATACGGCAAAGCAGTTTGTTTCGCGCCTGGTTTTCCGTTTCCTGAGCGCCGGACCGCAGGTCCGAATACTGTTCCGCCCAGCGGAAGATGCGGTCCCGAAGGATGCTTTCCACCGTGCTCAGGGTACCGAGGTTGCCCTCTATGCCACAGCAGGCATAGGACGTTTTGCCCGTACAGTAGAGATAGCGGTATCTGGCATTGTAACTGGACTTCGGAACCACGCTGTGCCCGCACTTTCCGCATTTCAGCAGCCCGGTGAGCCAGGTGATCTGCGAACGCTTCCGGTTGTCGATCTGCGCGTTTTTATCCAGCCGCTGCTGACACCGCAGGAACAGGCCGGAGGAGATCACACCGTCATGAGGCGCGAGGGAAAGAGTGTGATTCGTCACATCCGTGTACTTGCGCTCGTTTCCGCTCCGCTTGCCGTAGAGATAACAGCCCTTTCCCAGCGTAAAATCGGAGAGCTCGTTCGTGAAGTTACAGCCGCGGTTGCGGTAGTAGCGATAGACCTCTGCGTCGGCCCGGACGGAAATCGGGTTCCGCAAAACCCGGGAAACCTTGCTGGAATCCCAGACGGTGCCCTGCGGTGAAGGCACCTTTTCGGTGTTGAACTGCCTGGCGATGGCACCCAGACTCATCAGCTCATCGCCGTACATCCGATAAAGACGTTCCAGCATTTTAACGGTTTCCGGGTTGGGTTCCAGCAGTTTCAGCCTGCCCTGCTCGGTATGCATTTCGGTGATGGAAAAACCGTAGGGGGCGGGGCCGCCCAGGTACATCCCTTTTTCGCCGCGGGCATAGTAGTTGTCCCGGATGCGCTGCTGGATGGTTTCACGTTCCAGCTGGGCAAACACCATCGTGATATTCAGCATGGCCTTACCCATGGGAGTACCGGTATCGAACT
>CAZVHV010000115.1:0-5699 GCA_964627025.1 uncultured Oscillospiraceae bacterium
GCCTCCCCCTCGGTGTCCGGATTGGTGGCCATGATGATCTCGGCCACGCCGCCCTCCGCCACCCGCTCGAGCAGGGGTTTGATATAGAGGTCATCCGGCCCGACATGGTTCATGGGCGAGATCACCCCGTGCAGGACATGGTAGTGCCCATGGTACTCCCTGGAGCGCTCGATGGCGGCCACATCCCGGGGATCGGCCACCACGCACACCACGCTTCCGTCCCGTTTGGGGTTGGAGCAGACGGCGCAGGGCCCGTCTCCCTGCGTGAAATTCCGGCACACGGGGCAAAGGGCGATGGAACGCTTGGCTTCGAGAATGGCGTCGGCAAAGGCGCCGGCCTCCTCCTCGGGCAGGGAAAGGACAAAAAAGGCCAGCCGCTGCGCGCTCTTGTTGCCGATGCCGGGCAGGCGGGCGAACTGTTCGGTCAGCCGTTCGATGGCCGGGGGGAAATACTGCATACTGAAAACCTCCGGTTAACCGCGCAGCGATGAAATGGCAAGCTTGATATCGGGCGCGCCGTAGACCGCGGAGCCGGCCACCAGCACATTGGCCCCGGCCTCCACGGCCTGTCTGGCCGTCTCCGGGTTGATGCCGCCGTCCACCTCAAGCTCGCAGGACGGGTTGTAGCGTTCGATATACCTGCGGATCGCCGCGATCTTGGGCAGCTGGTCGGCCATGAACGCCTGGCCGCCGAAGCCTGGCTCCACCGTCATCACCAGCACCAGGTCCACTTCCTCCAGCCAGGGCAGCACCGCCTCGGCGGAGGTGATGGGGCGCAGGACGATCCCCTTTTTCACCTTATGCTCGTCCATGATGCGCAGCGCGTCGCGCACGCCCGGCGGCATATCGGCCTCCAGATGAACGGAGAGGAGGTCCGCACCCGCCTGCGCGAACGCGGCGATATACCGCCACGGCTTTTCCACCATGAGGTGGACGTCCAGAAACATATCGGTGCATTTGCGCACCGACTTCACCACGGGGACGCCGATCGAGATGTTGGGCACAAAGGCGCCGTCCATCACGTCCACATGGAGCCAGTCCGCGGTCTTTACCCGTTCGATATCCCGTCCGAGATTTGCAAAATCCGCAGAAAGGATGGAGGGTGCAATTTTAATCATCAAAGGACCTCCTCTTTTTCAAAACAAACGTCAAAAGCCTGAAAACGCAGGCATGTGCCGCCGCGCGGCGGCGCACCGGCACATACGGGGCGGCATAAGATACACCAAGCGGAACAGCGCGTGGGGACAGCCGCCGGAAGCCCCCGGAGCATCCCACGGCCCGGCCCGGCGGCGACGACCCCACGGGCCTCCGCACCCAAATAGCCCGCCGCCGGAGGGACCGCCTTCGGCGGCGGGCAGAAGATACCGCTCAGTCGTAGAGCGCGGCGGGGGTGCACTCCCGCGCCTCATAGCCCGCCGCCCGCATGGCGTCCAGGATCACCTTCTTATGGTTGTGCCCGAAGGCTTCCAGGGTCACCCGCAGCTCCACGGCGTGCTGGCGGTTGATGGAGACGAACTGGTTGTGGTCCAGCTTGATGATGTTGCCGTTCTCTCTCGCCACGACCTCGGCCACGCGCAGCAGCTCGCCCGGACGGTCCGGCAGCTGCACCGAGAAGGTGAACACCCGTCCCCGGTTGATCAGCCCGTGCTGCACCAGCGAGGACATGGTAATCACATCCATATTCCCGCCCGAGAGGACAGGCACCACGTTCTTGCCCTTGACCTTCAGATGGCTGAGCGCGGCGACCGAGAGCAGCCCCGCGTTCTCCACCACCATTTTATGCTTTTCCATCATATCCAGGAAGGCGTCCACCAGCTCATTGTCGTCGATGAGGATGATGTCGTCCACGTTCTTTTGGACATAGGGGAAGACGAGGTCGCCCGGCGTCTTAACGGCCACGCCGTCGGCGATGGTCTCCACCTTGTCCAGCGTGACCACCCGGCCGGCCTCCAGGCTGGCCTTCATGCATGCCGCGCCGACAGGCTCCACACCGATGACCTTGACGTTCGGATTGAGCAGTTTGGCCAGGGTGGACACACCGGCCGCCAGACCGCCTCCGCCGATGGGGACCAGGATGATGTCCACGTCGGGCAGCGACTGAAAGATCTCATAGGCGATGGTGCCCTGCCCCGTGGCCACGGATGGGTCATTGAAGGGGTGGATATACGTCAGCCCCTCCGACTGGGCCAGCTCGGCCGCCAGCGCGGCGGCGTCGTCGAAGGTGGCGCCCTGCAGAATCACCTTTGCGCCGTAATCCTTGGTATTGTTCACCTTCACCAGCGGCGTGGTCGTGGGCATCACCACCGTGGCGGATACTCCCGCGGCCTGGGCGGCATAGGCGACGCCCTGCGCGTGGTTGCCCGCGGAAGCGGTCACGAGGCCCTTCTTCTTCTGCTCCTCGGTAAGGGTGCTGATCTTATAATAGGCGCCGCGGATCTTATAGGCACCGGTCACCTGCATATTCTCAGGCTTCATATAGATGTTGTTCCCCGTGGATTTGGAAAAAGCGGGGCTGTACACCAGGCCGGTGTTCAGGATCACACCGGACAACACGCTGCGCGCGGCTTTGAATTGGTCAAGCGTCATCATACGCGTGAACTTCCCTTCCAGACAATAGATATTTTATTATTCTAATGATTCTCCCGCACAATGTCAATCATAAGGCAATGATTCTTGACACCTTCCGCCCGCAAAGGTAGAATATAATCAGGTGTGTTTTAGGAGGTCTTGCTATGGCCAAGGTAACAAAAAAATCAGTCGCTCCGGTCTATGCCGTGGCGGTGGTCTGGCTGATATTCGGGCTCTTCCTGCCCCTGTACCAGCCTGTCCATTTTATCATCGCAGCCATCCTCTCAGCGGCGGTGTACGCCGTGGGCCGCGCGGTCGCGCCCAACAGGGTGTTTGAGGTCCCCGACCCGGAGCCCAAACAGGAGCCCGTAAAAACCGGAAATCCGGAGCTTGACGCCCTCATCACCGAACGCGACAAGGCGGTGGGCGAGATGCGCCGCCTCAACGACAGCATCCGGGACGAAAAAATTTCCGCCCAGATCGACCGCCTGGAGGACACCACCAAAAAGATCATCGACTATGTGGTGGAGCATCCCCAGAAACTGCCCCAGATCCGCAAGTTCATGAATTATTACCTGCCCACCACCCTCAAGCTGCTCAACGCCTACGACCGCATGGGCGCCGTCGGCGTTTCCGGCAGCAATATCGACGGCACCATGGGAAAGATTGAGACCATGCTGGACACCATCGTGGTGGCATTCGGCAAACAGCTGGACGCCCTCTTCGGCGACGAGGCGCTGGATATCTCCACCGATATCACCGTGATGGAGAATATGCTGGCCCGCGAAGGGCTCGGCGGCACGCAGATGCCGGGCTGATAACCCCCCCAGCAAAACTTACGTCAGAACAGGAGATTTGCAATGAGTGACAATCATGAGATTCCGGAGCTGACTCTGGCTCCTCAGGGAAACACCGCCGCTGCCGAGGCCGTTCCCACCCTGACCCTGGGCTCGTCGGTTTCGGCAGAGGACATTTCCGCCGCCGCGAAGGACCGTGAAGCCAACGCCGTCCGTCTGGACGAAAGCCAGCTCACCGAGGCCGAGCGCAAGGTGGTGGATGATTTTGCCGATAAGATCAATATCACCGACACCAACGTTATCCTGCAGTACGGCGCCGCCTCGCAGAAAAACATCGCCGGTTTTTCCGAGACCGTGCTCGGCAACGTGCGCACCAAGGACCTGGGCGAGGTGGGCCTGGCCCTCTCCGGACTTGTGGCCGAGCTGAAGAATTTCGGCCAGGAGGAGAAAAAGGGCGTGCTCGGCTTCCTCCAGAAGAAGAAAAACGATCTCGTCTCGATGAAGCTCGCCTACAACAAGGCCGAGGTCAATGTCGAGAAGATCGCGCAGGTGCTGGAAAACCACCAGATCACGCTGCTCAAGGACGTGGCCATGCTCGACCAGATGTATGAGCTCAACGCAAAATATTACAAGGAGCTCACCATGTATATCCTGGCCGGCAAAAAGAAACTGGAGCGCACCCGTGCGGGCGAGCTGGAGGCCCTGCGCAAAAAAGCCGCCGAGACCGGCACGCAGGAGGACGCGCAGGCCTACAACGACCTGGCCAACATGTGCTCCCGCTTTGAGAAAAAGATCCATGATCTCGAGCTTACCCGCATGATCTCCATCCAGATGGGACCTCAGACCCGTCTGATCCAGAACAACGACGCGCTGATGATCGAGAAGATCCAGTCCTCGCTGGTCAATACCATCCCTCTCTGGAAAAGCCAGATGGTGCTCGGCCTCGGGCTGGAGCATTCCCGTCAGGCGACCGCCGCGCAGAGCGCCGTGACCCGGATGACCAACGAGCTGCTCCAGAAGAACGCCGATCTGCTCAAGATGGGCACCATGGAGACCGCTCGGGAGGCCGAGCGCTCCGTCGTGGACATCCAGACCCTCCAGCATACCAACAGCCAGCTCATCTCCACGCTGGACGAGGTCATGAAGATCCAGCAGGAGGGCACACAGAAGCGGCGCGAGGCCGAGCTGGAGCTGGGCCGTATCGAAGGCGAACTCAAACAGAAGCTGCTTGAGCTGCGAGGCTGAAGCCGCCCGGCCGGCATCCCTGCCGTGCGCGCATAGAAGGAGAGTAGCATGAAATTTCTGAAAAAATATCCTGTGGCTGTTGTGCTCACCATTCTGGTGATCTTCGGCTCCGCGGCATACGGCATCTGGAAGGCGCCGGCGCCCATGCTCAGTCCCACCTATGGAAACTGGGTGCTGGATGATGCCAACGTGCTCTCCGACTCGGTGAAATCCACCCTCCAGTCGGAGAACAGCGCGCTCTACACTCAGTATGGCGCGCATATCGCCGTTGCCACGGTAAACAGCACCAAGGGCTGGGATCTCTGGAAGTATAATTATGAACTGGCAACGCGCTGGTCGCTGGATACCTATGATATGATCCTGCTGCTTGACATCGGCGGCCAGGGCGCCTCTCTCCTGCAGAGCGACAAGCTGGTGGATTATATCAGCGACGACCAGCTGAACAACTATGTCAACACCTATCTGAAGTCCGATTTCTTCGCAGGCGACTATAACAACGGCGTTCTTTCCCTGTTCCATGCGCTGCGCGGATGGTATGCGGCCAATCAGCCCGCGGCCGCCGGAAATGCCGGCCAGTCCTATGCGACCCCCGCGGCGCCCGGCAGCAGCTATGGCTATGCCTCCTCCTATCCGCAGTTCGGCATTCTCCCGGCCGTTTTCGGCATCGTTTTCCTGATCGTCGCACTGATTATTTTCCTGTCCATTCTGGACAGTATCCGCTACGCCAGCTACCGCAGGCGCTACGTCGACATCCCGCCGGTCGCTTTTCTGCCTATCCTGTTCTGGCACAGGCCCGGCAGCCTCTGGTATACCAGGCGGCATAATATGCCGACCTCCCACTTCCACCATCACGGCGGGGGGCGCAGGCCGCCCGGCGGACCCGGCGGCTTCGGCGGCGGATTCTTCGGCGGGCCCGGCGGTTTCGGCGGTGGATTTACCGGCGGACGGGGCGGCGGCTTTACCGGCGGATTCGGCGGCGGGAGCCGCGGCGGCAGCTTCGGCGGCGGCTTTGGAGGCGGTTTCGGCGGCGGCGGCCGCGGCGGCAGCTTCGGAGGCGGTTTCGGCGGCGGCCGCGGCGGCGGATTCGGC
>CAZVHV010000116.1:0-5684 GCA_964627025.1 uncultured Oscillospiraceae bacterium
CAGTTCTCTGGCCTCCAGCGCGTCGTTGGCCTGCCGGATCAGGTTCTCCCCGATCCCCTCCTTCCCGATATGGACAATGGTGTTGATGCCGTTGGCAAGCCCACGCAGCTGGGCGCGCTGTTTACTCGTCAGTTCCATGCAGATAATTCTCCAATTTCACTTTAAATTCCGCGAGTGCCTTTCCCCTGTGGGAAATCGCGTTTTTTTCCTCTTTGGTAAGCTGGGCAAACGTTTTTTTAAAATCCGGCAGAAAGAAAACGGGGTCGTAGCCAAATCCGCCCTCGCCCCGCGGCGCATAGGCCAGCGTACCGGAACACTCGCCCCTGGCGGTCACGACGTCGCCGTTCGGAAATGCACAGCAGATGACCGACACGAAACGGCAGCGGCGGTCCATCTGGCCGCGCATGTTTTCCAGCAGCAGCCGGTTCCGTCCCGCGTCGTCCAGCCCCTCCCCGCCGTAGCGGGCGGACCAGACGCCCGGCGCGCCGTTCAGCGCCTCCACCACGAGTCCGGAATCGTCGGCAACGGCGGGAAGGCCGGCAGCCTCCATGACCGCTTTCGCCTTGAGCAGCGCGTTCTCCTCAAAGGTCGTCCCGGTCTCCTCCACATCGACGTCCACGCCCAGGTCGGACTGGAGCACCACCTCCACCCCGTAATCGGACAGAATGTCCCTCAATTCCATGAGTTTTTTCGCATTTTTGGTTGCCATGACTGCTTTCATCTTACAGTTCTCCAATAATTTCTTTCTGCAGGACGTTCAGCGTCCGGATCCCGTCCCGGCAGAGCGCGACCAGCGCCTGCTGCTCGGCAATGGTGAAGGGGCGTTCCTCGCCGGTGGCCTGCAGCTCAACGAGTGCCCCCGCGTCGGTCATCACGCAGTTGAGGTCCACCATGGCGGCCGAGTCCTCTTCATAGCACAGATCAAGCAGCGGAACATCGTCCACGATCCCGGCGGAAATGCCCGCCACATAGGCGGTGAGCGGCATTTTTTCGATCACCCCGGCATCCAGCAGTTTGCGGCAGGCCAGCGCCAGGGCCACAAAGCCGCCGGTGACCGAGGCGGTCCGAGTGCCGCCGTCCCCCTGCAGCACGTCGCAGTCGACGGTGATCATGCGCTCCCCCAGCGCCTTCCTGTCGGTAACCGAGCGCAGGGCGCGGCCCACCAGTCTCTGGATCTCGGCGCTTCTGGAAGAAAGCTTTAAACTGGAAATATCCCGTTTGCTCCGCTGCCGGTTGGCGCGCGGGAGCATGGAATACTCGGCCGTGACCCAGCCCTCGCCCGGCGCCACATGGGGCGGCGTTTTGTCTTCCACACTGGCGGTACAAAGCACATGGGTGTTTCCGCAGCGGATCAGGCAGCTCCCCTCGGCAAACTTGTTGACATGGGGAATGATTTCCACCGGTCTCAGTTCATTTTCATTTCGTCCGTCAATTCTGCTCATTCGTTCCTCCATCAAATCAGGGCCTGAACATATTTTTCCGCGTCGAACGGGACAAGATCCTCCACGCCCTCGCCCAGGCCCACAAATTTCACCGGGACCCCCAGCGTCTTGGCGATGGCCACCACGATGCCGCCCTTGGCGGTACCGTCCAGCTTGGTCAGTACGATGCCGGTAATCCCGGCGGCCTCCTGGAACTGTTTTGCCTGGATCAGCCCGTTCTGCCCCGTGGTGGCGTCGAGGACCAGAAGGGTCTCCCGGACGCAGTCCGGCTGCTCCCGCTGGATGATGCGGCTGATCTTGGAGAGCTCGTTCATCAGGTTCTGCTTGTTGTGGAGCCGTCCCGCGGTATCGATCAGCACCACATCTGTCCCTCTCGCCCGGGCGGCTGACATGGCGTCGTACACCACCGCGCCGGGGTCCGCGCCCTCCTCGTGCTTTACGATCTCCGTTCCCGTCCGCTCCGCCCAGATGGTGAGCTGGTCGGCGGCGGCGGCGCGGAAAGTATCGGCGGCGGCCATCAGCACCCGCCGGCCCTCGCCCTTGAGGCGGGCGGAGAGCTTGCCGATCGTGGTCGTCTTGCCCACCCCATTCACGCCGATGAACAGCACCACAGACGGCTTGGTGGAAAGATCCAGCGCGGTCTCCCCCACGTTCAGCATTTCCGCCAAGACCCGGCGCAGGCACGCGCGCACCTCATCCGGGCTGCGGAGCTTTTCCGCCTTGACCCGCCGGCGCAGCGTCTCCACCGCCTCCATGGTGGTATCCATCCCCATGTCCGAAAGGATGAGGGCTTCCTCCAGCTCGTCATAAAATTCCTCATCCACCCCGGAAAAGATGGAAAATATTCCAATGTTTTTGATTTTGTCAAACAGTCCCATGATTGAAACCCCTTACACCGCCATACCTGCGGTTATCTCTTTTTACGGCAAGCGACGCGCCGAATTTTAAAAATGGAAAAGCCACTGGCTTCCGGCCGCTGCTCTCTCTATTTAATGTGCAGCTCATGTTCCACATCATTGAGATTGATGGTGAGCATCCGGGAAATCCCCTGCTCCTGCATGGTAACGCCGTAGAGGACGTCGGCCTCCTCCATGGTACCCCGGCGGTGTGTGATGATGATAAACTGCGTTTTGTCCGATATTCCGCGCAGATAGCGGGCAAACCGCACCACATTGGCGTCATCCAGCGCCGCTTCGATCTCATCCATCACGCAGAACGGGGTGGGCCGCACCTTGAGGATCGCAAAATAGAGGGCGATCGCGACGAACGCCTTTTCCCCGCCCGAGAGCAGAGAGATGATTTTCAGCGTCTTGCCCGGCGGCTGTACCTTGATCTCAATGCCGCAGCTTAAAATATCGTTCTCGTCCTCCAGCTCCAGCGTGGCCCTGCCGCCGCCGAAGAGTTCCCGGAACGTCTCTCCGAACGCTTCGTTGATGGTCTTGAATTCCCGGGCGAAGATCGCCCGCATTTCGCCGGTGATCTCGGCGATGATACGCTCCAGTTCCCGCTTGGACTCCTCTACGTCGTCCCGCTGCTGTGTAAGATAGGTATAACGCTCATTGACCCGCCGGAATTCCTCGATGGCATCCAGGTTGATGTTCCCAAGTCCGGCAATGATGCGCTTGAGTTCGGCAATGCGCCGCGCCGCTTTGGCCGCGCTTTCGATCTGCATCCGCTGCGCCTGCGCCCCTTCATGAGAGAGCGCATAGGTGTCCCACAGCTTGTCCAGGATCTGCCTTTCCTCCATCGCGGCGGCGGCCTTCTTCTGCTCGAGGGCCGAGACCTCGCGCTCCAGAGCGAGGAGTTCTCCGTTTTTGTCCCGGCTCTCCCTGTCCACCCGGTTGCGCATGGCCTCCAGCTCCAGTTTTTCCTCCCCCAGGCGCCGGATCATGTCTGCCTGCGTCCGGCTTTTGCCTTGAATCTCCTCCAGCTTTGTTTCCCAGTCCAGGACCTGATTGGAGAGGGTTCTGCTTTCTGTCTCAAACCTGGCGAGCGCATCCATCTGCTGGCTGCGGTCCCCCTCCAGATCCCGCCGCAGAGCCAGAAGCTCCCGGAGGGTCTGTTCCAGGGTGCCCTTTTCCGCCTCCATGGCCGCCAAGTCCACGTTGAGCGCGGCGATCTCCTGGCCGACGGTGTCCATTCGGGTTCTCAGTTCGGACTGGCCCCTCGCTTTTCCCTCGGTTTCCGCGCGCATGGCAGCCGCCGAACCCTCGAGCGCTTTGATGCGCTCTCTGGCGGCGGACGTATCGGCCCGCACCTGCGCGGCGCGGCGCCCGATCTGGCCCAGCTCGTCCCTCAGGCTTCCGGTCTGCGCGGTCAGCTGCACGATACTGCCTTCCTGACTGTCCAGCCGTCCGGTCAGCGTCAGGATGGTGTCTTCGATCTCCCGCTGCTGTCCCTGTGCCGTTTCCAGCTCATAAGAAGCGGCGGCTGTCTCCCTGCGGACCTCCTCCAGGGTTTTGGCCGCGGCTGCAAGGTCGTCCTTCAGCGTCTGCATCTGCGCGTTCAGATGCTCCAGCTCGTTCGCCCGGGACAGGATCCCGGCGTTTCTGCTCACCGAACCGCCGGTCATGGAGCCGCCGGGATTGAGCACCTGCCCGTCCAGCGTGACGATCCGGAAGCGATAGCCGTATTTCCGCGCGATGGCAACAGCGGCGTCCATATCCTGTGCAATCGCCACGCGGCCCAGAAGGTTGGAAAAAACAGAAGTGTACTGCCGGTCATATTCGATGAGGGTACTTGCCACACCGATAAAACCCGGTTCACCCTCCAGTCCTTTTTCCCGGAGCTCGCCGGGCCGAATGGAAGAAAGGGGGAGGAACGTGGCACGCCCCCCGTCCCGGCGCTTGAGGGAATGGATAGCCGCCTTGCCGTTCTCCTCGGTGTCCACCACGATGTGCTGCATGGCGCCGCCCAGCGCGATCTCGACCGCCACGGCATAGCTGTCCGGCACACGGAGCAGCCCAGCGACCGGGCCATGGATGCCACGCAGGCTGCCCCGGCCCGCCTCGCCCATGACCAGCTTCACCGCCCTGGAGTAGCCTTCATAAAGCTTCTCCATCTCGGTAAGCATATGGATGCGGGACCGCAGCGCGTTCTCCTCCATCTGAAGCTTGACCTGGACCTCCTCGGCGGCCGTCAGCTTCTTTTGCCGGGATGCGAGCCGGAGCCTGTATCCGCCGATCACATTCAGCAGGGAGTCCCGGTCCTCTTTTGCCCCGGTAAGCTCGCTCCGCGTCCCCTCACAGGCTGCTCCGGCCTCGGCCAGCCGCTCTTCCGCGGCAGCAAGCGATTTTTGCACGCCCTCGCCGCGCTCGGAAAGCTCCTGCGCGGCCGCGGCAAGAGCCGAAAGCAGCGCCCGTGCTTCGGAGGCAGAGGCATTCTCCACGGCTTCCTTCGCCCGGAGCGTTTCCAGCTCCTTCTCCAGGGTCCCGGCCGAGCGGAACGCCTCACGGGCCGCGTCGTTTTTTTCGGCCAGTTTCTTTGTCAGCGCGGCATGTTGCTCCGCAATGCGCTCCAGCCGTTCCTGCCGCCCCGCGATCTGCTCGCCGATGCTGTCCGCGCGGCCTTCCTGCTGCTCCAGTTCCCGGCGGATCCGCTGCGCGTTTTCCGTGTTGTTCTGGATCTTGTTCTTCAGGACCATGGCGGTGCGCTCGCACTCGTTGGCGTCGGCTTCGAGCGACGCGGTCTGGAGACGCACACGATCGGCTTCCATGTCCTTTTCCCGCATCTGAGCGGCATAGTCCTCCGCCGAGGCATAGAGGGTGTCGAGCGTCGTCCGCGCTTCTTCCCGCTGACGAACAGCGTTTTCATAGTCGGAAAGCACCTTTCGTCCGCCCATTCTGATCTGCTCCAGCTGCTCCAGCCAGAGAGAGATCTCCAGGCCGCGCAGCTCATCGCGGCAGATCAGAAACTTCTGCGCCTTTTCAGACTGGCCGCGGAGGGGCTCCACCTGAAGCGCCAGTTCGTCGATCTTGTCGCCGATCCGCAGCAAATTCTCGTCGGTGCGCTCCAGCTTGTGCTCCGCCTCCTCTTTCCGGTGGCGGAAGCGGGAGATCCCGGCGGCCTCCTCGAAGACCTCACGCCGGTCGGCGCTCTTGACGGAGAGGATCTCATCGATCTTTCCCTGTCCGATGATGGAATAGCCCTCGCGCCCCAGGCCGGTATCCATGAACAGCTCGTTAATGTCTTTCAAGCGGACGGAACGGCGGTTGATATAGTATTCGCTTTCGCCTGAGCGGT
>CAZVHV010000117.1:0-5586 GCA_964627025.1 uncultured Oscillospiraceae bacterium
TCACGTCGCCGTCGTAGTTCTTGCAGGCCCAGATGAAGCCGCCCTCGGAGCGGATCACCCGCGCCACGGCGTCGTCGATGAGAGTGTAGAAGTATTCGATGCCGGCGGCGTCGAACTGCGCCTTGTACTCTGCGTCGAAAATTTCCTGGAAGATGTCCTTGAATGTGTGGTCATACTGCTTGGAGATGGTGTCCTTGGTGGCAAACCACAGCTCCTGCTTCGTATCCAGCGCGTACTGGAAGCAGGAACGCGCGAAGGAACGGATGGAAGCGATGGTATTGAACTGCCCCTGCAGAACGCCGGCGCCGTCAAAGTCGTGGATGGTCTGACGGGTGACGTTGCCCGCGGCATCGGTAAAGACCAGCTCGCCCTTGCCGGGACCCGGCACCTTGTATTCCACCGACTTGTACAAGTCTCCGAACGCGTGACGGGCGATGGTGATGGGCGCTTCCCAGTTCTTCACCACGGGGGAAATCCCGTTCACCATGATGGGGGCGCGGAAGACGGTGCCGTCCAGAATGGCCCGGATGGTGCCGTTGGGGGACTTCCACATCTCGGTGAGCTTATATTCCTCGACCCGCTGGGCGTTGGGCGTGATGGTGGCGCACTTGACCGCGACGCCGTACTTCTGCGTCGCCCGTGCCGAATCCACCGTCACCTGGTCGCGCGTGCGCTCCCGCTCGGGCAGTCCCAGGTCGTAGTATTCCGTCTTCAGCTCGATATAGGGCAGCAGCAGCTCGTCCTTGATCTCCTGCCAGAGAATGCGGGTCATTTCGTCGCCGTCCATCTCCACCAGCGGGGTTGTCATCTTAATTTTTTCCATATATGCCAGGCCTCCTCGGTACTCCGTTATAATCATCGGTCATGAATCTGTTTTTGGGCTATTATATCCGCTGACGGCAAAAAAAGCAAGAACATGCGGCCTGTTTGTTTGGAATTGCGCCATAAATTTGCCTAAAATCATGCACTTTGCCGTCCGGCGCGGCATTACAGCAGCTCCCGGTAGTGCCGGATGGTCCGGTGAGCCGTTTCCCGGATCTTGTCCCAGTCATGCGCGGAGGAGTCGTCATAGACGCCGCAGGTGAGGAATCCGCCCGCCTGGGCACCGGTAATGCCGATGGAAATGTCCTCGAACACCATGCACGCGCCGGGCGCGACGCCCAGCTTCTGCGCCGTCAGAAGATAGATGTCGGGAAAGCCCTTGCCGCGCCCCACCTCGCCCAGGGAGGTAAAGGCATCGAACAGGCTCAGCACTCCGTTCCGCTCCAGCGCCGGCCGGAACAGCTCCGGGGTGAGCGCGGTCGCGACGCCCAGCTTCACCCCGCCCTGTTTCAGGCGCCGGAGATAGACCTCCGCGTCGGGCTTCAGGCCGATGGTATGCGCATAAGCGTCGCGGCACATGAGGTCCCACTCCGCCATGATCTCATCCGGGGACTCCTCCAGCCCGAAGCGGCTGATCGTATATTCCGCCGCAGGGCGAAAGCCCATCGGTGTGACCGCCCGGATATAGTCTTCGGTGGCCTCGAAGCCGCGCTTCTGCAGAAACGCGGCGTCGATCTCGGTCCAGACTCCCATGGATTCAAGCAGGGTCCCGTCCAGATCGAAGATCGCCGCTTCAAACTCAGACATCGCGCTCCCCCCGAAAGAGGGCGAGCAGTTCCCGCGACGCCTGCGCGATATCCGGCTGCGCGATCACGGCCGAGACGACCGCCAGCCCGTCGATCCCGGTCCCCGCGAAATCGGGCACCGTGTGCACGTTGATCCCGCCGATCACGACGATGGGCAGGGGGACCGACGCGCGGATGCGCCTCAGTTCATCCATCGTGACGGGCCTGGTGTCGCTCTTTGTGGCGGTCGGATACATGGCGCCCACCCCGAGGTAGTCCGCGCCGTCCTCCATCGCCCGCACGGCCTCCTCGGCCGTCGCCACCGAAACGCCCAGCACCTTGTCCCCGCCGATCAGGCCGCGCACCTTGCGCGCCGGCAGGTCGCTCTGCCCGATGTGCACGCCGTCGGCCCCGGCCGCCAGCGCGATGTCCACCCGGTCATTGATGATGAGCGGGACCCCGTGGCGTCCGGTAATGCTCCGGATGCTTCGGGCCGTCTCGTAAAATCCCAGAGAGGATGCCGTTTTTTCCCGCAGCTGCACCATGGTGCAGCCCCCGAGGATGGCCTGCTCGACCGCCTCTTCCAGCGTCGCGGTGCTCATCAGGTCGCGGTCGGTCACCAGATAAAGGGTATAGTCCAATTCAGATTTCAAGAATATTCGCCCTCGATTCCATTACGGTCCGGTCCAGGCGGCTTACCGCGTCCATCAGCGCCGTGCGGAAGCTGCCGGTCCCCCGCTCCCCCGCCCGTTCATAAGCGATTTCGCCGGCGATCCCCATGGCGGCGATCGCGGCCACAGCCGCCGTCAGGCAGTCGTCCGCCGCGCCCGCGCAGGCGCCGACCAGCGCGGTGGACATGCAGCCGGTGCCGGTGACTCTGGAGAGCATCGGGTGGCCGTTGCGGATCTCCACCGTGCGCGTCCCGTCGGAGATCACGTCCACCGCGCCGGTGACCGCCGCCACGCAGCCAAGCTGCCGCGCCGCCTCCCGGGCGACCGTCACGGCGTCCCTGCCCGCGTCCGCATCCGAGGCGTCCACGCCCCGGGTGGAGGCACCGAGCCCGGCGACAAAGGAAAGCTCGGACAGGTTCCCGCGGACCACCGCAAGCCTGACCTGACGCAGAATGGCCAGCGTCGTCTCGTTGCGCAGGCGGGACGCCCCGGCCCCGACCGGGTCGAGCACGACGGGGATTCCGCGCTCGTTCGCCCGCTTCCCCGCCGCGAGCATGGAGGCGATCGTCCGCTCGTTCAGGGTGCCGATATTGAGCACCAGCGCCGAGGCGATGCCCGCGATGTCCGCGGCCTCCCCGATGTCGTCGGCCATGATGGGAGACGCGCCGACGGCCAGCGTGATGTTCGCGCAGTCGTTGACCGTCACGTAGTTTGTGATCTGGTGCACGAGGGGCACCTGGCCGCGCACCTTTTCGATCAGGTCCGCCGCCTGCTTTGTCATGCTGTTCATAGTTCGCTCCCTTTCCCTGTTATGCCTCGGAAAACAGCTCTACCGTTTTCCCCTCTAAAATCTGGTTGGTCGTCCGCATGGCGCACATCTTGCCGCACATGGTACAGGTGTGCTTTTCGGAGGGAGGGGCGCTCTCGAAATATTTTCTGGCCCTTTCCCCATCGATAGCAAGGCTGAACATCTCCTCAAAGTCTACCCTGCGGCGCGCGTCGGCCATCTTGTTGTCGATGTCCCGGGCATGCGGCACCCCCTTCGCGATGTCGGCCGCGTGGGCGGCGATCCTGCTCGCCACGATCCCGTCCCGCACATCGTTCAGGTCGGGCAGGCGCAGGTGCTCGGCCGGCGTGACGTAGCACAGGAAATCCGCGCCGTTGGCCGCGGCGATCGCGCCGCCGATGGCGGAGGTGATGTGGTCATACCCGGGCGCGATGTCGGTGACGAGGGGGCCGAGGACGTAGAAGGGCGCGTTGTGGCAAATGCGCTTCTGAACCGCCATGTTCGCCGCGATCTCGTTCATGGCCATATGGCCCGGGCCTTCCACCATCACCTGCACGTCGCGCTCCCACGCCCGCTTGGTCAGGTTGCCCAGCTCGATCAGCTCGCCGATCTGCGCGGCGTCGGTGCTGTCGGCGATACAGCCCGGGCGCAGAGCGTCTCCCAGGCTGATGGTCACGTCGTACTCCCGTAAAATGTCCAGCACTTCGTCGTAATGCTCGAAGAACGGGTTCTCGTTGCCCGTCATCGCCATCCAGGCAAACAGCAGCGAGCCGCCGCGGGAGACGATGTTCGTCAGGCGCTTGTCACGCCGGAAGCCCTCGACCGCGCGACGGTTGATGCCGGCGTGGATGGTCATGAAATCGACGCCCTCCTTCGCGTGGGCCTCCACGACCTTCAGGAAATCCTGCGCCGTGATGTCCAGCAGGTCCTTTTCCAGATAGCCGATGGCGTCATACATCGGGACCGTGCCGATCATGGCGGTGGAAACGGAGATCAGCTCGGTGCGGAAGGTGTTGGTCTTTCCGTAGTTGCTCAAATCCATGATGGCCTCGCAGCCGAAATCCAGCGCGAGTTTGACCTTTTTCATCTCGGTCTCGTAGTCTTTAAGGTCGCCGGAAATGCCGAGGTTCACGTTGATCTTCGTGCGCAGGCCCGTACCGATCCCCTCCGCCGACAGGGCGGTGTGGCGGATATTGGCGGGAATGGCGACCTGGCCGCAGGCAACCAGCTCGCGCAGCTTTTCGGTCTCCATCCCCTCCTTCCGCGCGACGGTCTTCATTTCTTCGGTCACATGACCGTGCCTGGCGGCTTCCATCTGTGTTTTGTAATTCATCTTTCCAGTCCTCCGGCTTTATAAAGTTGATAAAAGTGATTGGTCGGCCCGTGCCCGCCGCCGATCGGCAGGGCATGCTCGATCGCCATGGTGATGTACTCCTTGGCCGCGCCGACCGCTTCGCTGGGCTTCATTCCGTTTGCAAGATTGGCGGCGATCGCAGAGGAGAAGGTACAGCCCGTCCCATGGGTGTTTGGGGTTTGGATGCGCCTGCTGCGGTAGGAATAAAAGCGTTCGCCGTCAAATATGATATCCTCGGCGTCGCCGTTCATATTTCCGCCCTAGAGCAGCACATGCCCGGCCCACATCGCGTGGATGCGTACGGCCGCCTGCCGCATTTCCCCGGCATCGGCGATCTTCATCCCGGTGATCGTCTCCGCCTCGGGGATGTTGGGGGTGAAAACGAAGGCGAGGGGAATGATCTCGCGGATCAGGGTGTCCAGCGCCTCCTCCCGCATCAACGCGCAGCCGCCCTTGGCGATCATGACGGGATCGATCACCGGGTTCGGCGGCCCGTAGCGGCGGAGCTTCGCGGCAACCGCACGCATGATGGCGGCGCTGGGGAGCATCCCGACCTTCACCCCGTCGACCCGGATGTCCTCGAAAACCGCATCCAGCTGGTCCTCCACGGCCGAAGGCTCCATATCCCGGACCGAGAGCACCCTTCGGGTGTTTTCGGCCACCACCGAGACGATCACACTCATGCCGTAGGCGCCGTGCGCCGCAAAGGTCTTCAGATCGGCCTGGATCCCGGCCCCTCCGCTGCAGTCCGAGCCGGCGATCGTCAAAAGCTGTTTCATTCCACTTCCTCCCATAAACAAAGGATGCCCGGCGGTGAAGCCAGGCATCCTCAATTCTCATTGTCCGTGTCTTGCTTCCCTGCGCCAGTATTAACTGACAGGTTCTAAGGGTCAGGTTTTAGCCTTCTCAACCGCAAGCAGTCCCCCCGCAAATAATTCAGTTGTCGAATTATTGTAACATACCGCCGTTCGCGCGTCAACGCAGAACATGGCGACCGGCTCACATTTCTCTGCGCCCCTCCAGCGCGCGCATGAGCGTGGCGTCGTCGGCATACTCCAGATGGCCGCCGACGG
This sequence comes from uncultured Oscillospiraceae bacterium, assembly GCA_964627025.1. Taxonomy (GTDB): domain Bacteria; phylum Bacillota; class Clostridia; order Oscillospirales; family Oscillospiraceae; genus JAEWRY01. The sequence goes on from CAZVHV010000117.1 coordinate 5,493, forward strand.
GAACGCCGTAGGCAAGGCGGGTCACCTTCACCCCGAAAGGCTTGAGCAGGCGCGAAAGGTACATGGCAGTGGCCTCCCCCTCGGTGTCCGCATT
>CAZVHV010000118.1:0-1435 GCA_964627025.1 uncultured Oscillospiraceae bacterium
ATGACATGATACTTCATTATTATATATCTGTCCGCCGGGATTTTGGATGAACTTTTTGTAAATCACAGTTGCCTGACATAAGCGTGGTCGATCCGGAGAACGGCGTAGTAGGTGCCCCCCTCCAGGCTCTCCACCGCCTCTCTGACGGCGCGCTCGGCCTGCTCGTCGGAAAGGCCGGAGTCGAAAGGAACCACGATGTCGAAAATCAGATTGGTATGCATCGGCCCCGCCGTCATGCGGAAGTCATGGATGGAGATACCGGGGTCGATCTCCCGCACCAGCGCCGCCACGCGGTCCCTGGTCTCGTTGGTGCGCGCGTCGTTGTTGGCGATGGGGTCCATATGGATGGTGGTCTCGATGCCGAACTTGTCCCGGAGCTCCCGCTCCATGCCGTCGATGGTGTCGTGCAGCACCATGATGTCCCCGTCCACAGGCACTTCCGCATGGAAGGACATCATGGCCCGGCCGGGCCCGTAGTCGTGGATGACCAGGTCGTGCATCCCCAGGATCTGGGGGTGCGCCGTCACTGTCTCCCGGATCTTCTCCACCAGCCCGGGATCGGGGCTCTGCCCCAGCAGGGGGTCCAGCGTGTCCTTCGCCGCCTCCCAGCCCGTCCGGAAGATGAAGACAGCCACCAGGATTCCCGTCCATGCGTCGATGTGCAGGCCGAAGAAGCGCTCCGCCAGCGTACTGAACAAAACCGCCGCGGTGGCTACGGTGTCGGTCAGGGCATCGGCCGCGGTGGCGGCCATGGCGGGCGAACCGATGCGCCGGCTCAGATCGCGGTTGAACAGGGAGATCCACAGCTTGATGCAGATGGCGCACACCAGGATGACGACCGAAGCGGCGGAAAACTGGACCTCTTCGGGCTGAAAGATCTTCTGTACGGAGGTCTTGGCCAGCTCCACACCCACCAGCAGGATCAGCAGGGAGATCACCAGCCCCGTCAGGTATTCCATGCGGCCGTGCCCGAACGGATGGCTGCTGTCCGCCCGCCGGCCCGCCAGCCGGAACCCGATAAAGGTGAATGCAGAGGAGGCCGCGTCCGAGAGATTATTGAAGGCGTCGGCGGTGATGGCGATGGAGGATGTGAGCAGACCCGCGGCGAGCTTGCTCGCAAAAAGCAGGAAATTGAGAAAAATGCCCACGCCGCCGGAGAGCTGGCCGTACCGCCGGCGCACCGCCGGTTCGTTCACGTCCGCATAGTCTTTGATCAGAGTTTTTACGAGGAAATCGGTCATACTATCACCTCACGCCACGGAATCCCGCGCCCCGCACAGCCGCCCGGAGCGGTTTTATTATCGCATGCCATGGGGAACGCGTCAAGTGGGGCGGCCCGGAACGGAATTTTTCGTACCGCGGGGACTTCTTATTTGACAGAACGGAGATTCTTCGCTACAATGACAGTAATGTTACATTCTGCAAAGGTGATTGG
>CAZVHV010000118.1:1445-5467 GCA_964627025.1 uncultured Oscillospiraceae bacterium
AGCATGAAGAAGGACAAAGTTTCGAACGCCGTGATCCGGCGGCTCCCCCGCTACTACCGCCATGTGGACGACCTGCGCGACAGCGGCGAGGTGCGCATTTCCTCCAACGCGCTGGGCAAGTCGATGGGCCTCACCGCTTCTCAGATCCGGCAGGATCTCAGCTGCTTCGGCGAGTTCGGGCAGCAGGGCTACGGCTACGACGTGGAGACGCTGCACACCGCGCTGGCCGACATCCTGGGCATCAACAACAACTTTACGGCCGTGATCATCGGCGCCGGAAATCTCGGCCGCGCCCTGATCCAGAATTTCTCTTTCGGGCACAACGGCTTCCGGCTGATCGCCGCCTTTGACGTGGACAGCGCCCTGGTAGGCACCGAGATGGGCGGCATCCCCATCTATCACCTTGACGATCTGGAGGAAAAGCTCGCCGAGCTGAAGCCCACCGTCGGCATCCTCACCACCCCCCGCAGCGCCGTTTCCACGGTGGCCAACCGTCTGGTGGCGGCCGGCGTTTCCGGGCTCTGGAACTTCACCAACGTGGACGTGCAGCTCCTGGAGCCGGACAAGGCCATCGTCGAAAACGTCCATTTCGCCGACAGCCTGCTGGCGCTCAGCTTTATGCTCAGCATGCACCTCGGCATCAACAAAAAATAAGCGCGGAGTTTTCTCTCCGCGGCTTTCCTCCTTCAGCGCCCTGCCGGCCATGCCGGCAGGGCGCTTTTATGCCGCGCACGGCCGCGCGGCGTCTCTGCCTTTGTTGAAATCTCACAGCTTTTGAATTTATAAAAATTGGAAGAAAAAGCATATTCAACAAAAAATGCTTTACATTTCTAAAAAGCAGACTATGATTAAACCGAGCGGAGACAACGGCATATTTTACAGGGAGGTGCGGCTTTTGAATGTAACTACGGAATCGGCACAGAAACCATGTGCCTGCTGCGGCTCGGAGGACGACGCCGAACTGCTTCGTCGGGTCCGCGCGCTGACGCTGGAATACCGGGAAAAGGAGGGTTCGCTCATTCAGGTCCTCCACCTTGCGCAGGGCATCTGCGGCTGCCTGCCCCTTTCGGTGCAGCAGGTGGTGGCGGAGGGGCTGGACATTCCCCTCGCCAAGGTTTCCGGGGTCGTATCGTTCTATTCCTTCTTTACCCCCGAGCCGCGCGGCGCGCATACCATCCGGGTCTGTCTCGGCACCGCCTGCTATGTACGCGGCGGCAAAAAGATCTTGAAGGAGCTGCAGCAGCGTCTGAACGTCAAGGTGGGCGGGACCACGGCCGACCGGCAGTTCACCCTCGAGGTGGCCCGCTGCATCGGCGCCTGCGGCCTCGCGCCGGCCCTGATGATCGACGACGACGTGTTCAAGCAGGTCCAGCCGGAACGTCTGGAGGGGATCCTGTCTCTCTATCAGCCGAAGGGAGGGGCGCTTCATGATTAGATCCATCCAGGATCTGCAGCGCATCGGGAAGCGCTACCTGGAGCATCTCGGCACCTTTCAGTACCAGGCCCTCGTGTGCGGCGGAAACGGATGCGTCTCGGCCAACTGCGCCGCGGTGGAGCGGGCGCTGACGGACGCGCTGACCTACTACGGCCTCACCGACACAGTCAAGGTGTTTCAGACCGGCTGCATGGGCACCTGCGCCGTGGGCCCCGTGCTCTACGTCCTGCCGGACGGGATCTTTTACACCGAGGTCACCCCCCAAAAAGCGGAGGAGATCGTCAAAAGCCACTTTTTTGAGGGCAGGCCCGTCGAGGCGTACGCTTTCTACGACCATGCCCAGAAAAAGCACATTCCCTACAGAGAGGATATCCCCTTTTTCCGGGATCAGGTGCGCATCGCGCTGCGCAACTGCGGCCTGATCGACGTGGATTCCCTCGACGCCTATATCGCGCACGACGGCTACCTGGCCATCGCGAAGGCCCTCCAGGGCGACCGCGCGGCGGTGATCGAGGAAGTTAAAAAATCCGGCCTGCGCGGCCGCGGAGGCGCCGGCTTCCCCACCGGGGTCAAATGGGAGGCCGCCTTCCGGCAGGAGGCCGACCGAAAGTACATGGTCTGCAACGGCGACGAGGGCGACCCCGGCGCGTTTATGGACCGCAGCATCTTCGAGGGCGACCCGCACAGCGTGATCGAGGGCATGATGCTCGGCGCCTACGCCTTCGGCGCCGACCAGGGTTATGTCTACATCCGCGCCGAATATCCCTTCGCCCTCGTGCGGCTCGAGCAGGCCATCCGCCAGGCCCGCGAACAGGGTCTGCTCGGCAGGAACATTTTCGGCAGCGGCTTCGATTTCGACATCGAGATCCGCATCGGCGCGGGCGCGTTCGTCTGCGGCGAGGAGACCGCGCTGATGGCCTCGGTGGAGGGCGAGCGCGGCGAACCGCGGCAAAAGCCCCCCTTTCCGTTCGAAGCCGGCCTATTCGGCAGGCCCACCGTCATCAACAACGTGGAGACGCTGGCCAATGTGCCCGCCATTCTCCTGCGCGGCGCGAAGTGGTTCCGGCGGTACGGCACCGAAACGAGCCCCGGCACCAAGGTCTTCGCCCTGTCCGGCAAGGTGGTCAACACCGGGCTGGTGGAGGTGCCCATGGGCATCCGCCTGGGCGACCTGCTCTATGACATCGGCGGCGGCTGCATCGGCGGCAAGCAGTTCAAGGCCATCCAGTCGGGCGGCCCCTCCGGCGGCTGCCTGACGACCGCCCACCTGAACACTCCCGTGGACTACGACTCCCTCTCCTCCCTCGGCGCCATCATGGGCTCGGGCGGCCTGGTCGTCATGGACGAGGACACCTGCATGGTGGATACCGCCCGCTATTTTATGGACTTCATCCGGGACGAATCCTGCGGCAAGTGCCTGCCCTGCCGCGTCGGCACCACGCGCATGCTCGAGATCCTGGAGCGCATCACCGAGGGCAGCGGCCAGCCGGGCGATATCGATCTGCTCCTTGAACTGTCCGACACCCTGCAGCAGACCGCCGTCTGCGGCCTGGGGCAGACGGCCCCCAATCCCGTCCTCTCCACTCTGCGCTATTTCCGGAACGAGTATGAGACCCATATTTATGACAAACACTGCGACGCGGGGGCCTGCGCCAATCTCTACATCTCCCCCTGCCGCAACGCCTGTCCCGCCTCGGTCAACGTCCCGGGCTATCTCGCTCTGACGGCCGCCGGCCGCCTGATGGACGCTTACCGCCTTATCCGGCAGGACAATCCCTTCCCCGCCGTCTGCGGCCGCATCTGCACCCACCCCTGCGAACGGCACTGCCGCCGGGCGCAGGTGGACGAGGCCGTCTCCATCTGCGCCATCAAGCGTTTCCTCGGCGACTATGCCCTGCGCGACGACTTCAGCATCCCCGCCGTCCAGCCCCTGCCGTCCACCGGCAGGAAGGTGGCCGTGGTGGGCGCCGGCCCGTCCGGTCTCACCTGCGCCTTTTATCTCGCACAGCTGGGCCATCAGGTGGACGTCTATGAGTCCGCGCCGGCGGCCGGCGGCGTGCTCTGCTGGGGCATTCCCGAGTACCGCCTGCCCAAGGCGGTGCTGGCCAAGGAGGTCGGCGCCATTGAAAACGCCGGCGTGCGGATCCATCTGAACACCAGGGTCGGGGAAGACGGCGCGGTCTCTCTGGAACAGCTGCGCGCGGAAAGCGACGCCGTCTATCTCGCCGTCGGCACGCAGAAGTCCTATCATCTCGGCATCCCCGGCGACAAACTGCCCGGCGTGGAGAGCGGTCTGGAATTCCTGCGGCGCGTCGGGCTGAACCAGGACCGCTCGGTGCCGCGCCGCATCGTGGTGGTGGGCGGGGGCAGCACCGCTCTGGACGCCGCCCGGACTGCCGTACGGCTGGGAGCCGGGGAGGTCACCATCGCCTACCGCAGGAGCGAGGGCGAGATGCCGGCGGGGGCAGACGAAGTGGCGGACGCCGTCGCGGAAGGCATCCGTCTGGAACCCCTGGCCGCTCCCCTGGAAATTCTGGAGGAAAACGGTGCGGTCTGCGGCATCCTCTTCCAGCACATGGAGCCGGCC
>CAZVHV010000119.1:0-5460 GCA_964627025.1 uncultured Oscillospiraceae bacterium
GGGCAAAATAAGCGCCGGAATACGGGTACGCGACGTGAGGCTGATTTTGAAGCAGCCTGCAAAACGGTAAAGGAATACAATCTCCGGATTCCCCGCGGAACCATGGCACGGTTTGAGGAGCCGCAGGAGCTGGTGATGTATCTCCTGCGGGAAACGATCCTATCGGATAAGCACATTAAAAAATGCGAATTCTGCGGCCATTTTTTCATTCCCCGGCGCAGCACCAGACAATACTGCTCGCCGGCGTGCGCCAGCAAGCAGCGGAATCTGGACGGCTTCTGCGGAGAGAGGGAAGTCAGTGCGGCGTATAAACGCATCGTCGCCAATCTCACCGCCAAGGATAAAAAGCAAAAGGAGCTCCGCCGCCAGTATTGCCTGGACGGCGGAGCCGTAGTGAAGCCGCGCGAGGTGCTGCGGCAGTTTTATGAGGAAAACTATACCCATCAGGAGCAGTTCCGTTCTGCATGGGAGATAATGAATAAGGCAGAGGAAAAAAGCTGGGCGGATCGCCAGAAGTACGAACAGGCCAAAGCGGATTATCTTTCCTGGCTGGACAGTCGGCTCAGTTACGCCAAGCAAATTCATATCGATCAGGACAGCTTTTTGGAAGAATCCTGAAGCGCAAGAGAGGGAGCGGCAATGACCGCTCCCTCAACCTCTGCCATCAGATTGACCTTTTACGTCTTACGGTCTCAGAAATATATAGAATCAATTCTTCAGGCGTAGGGATATCTTTTTCACATGGGACAGCGGCCCAAAACGCCTTGATCTTTGGGTCAGTGCTGCACAGGCCGTTCAGCATGGCAATCTGCATTTGCTTTCTTACATATTCCGTTGAAACGCCGTCACGATCGGCGATTTTTCTGATGGCGTTTTCCGCCACAATCCGCTTTGCTGTTTTGCTTCCGCTCTTTTTCTTACCCACTCTTACACCCTCACAACTATAATTTTATGGTACGATCGGCTTATCAAACAATTTTGCGCGTAATGAAGGCCGCCTCTCCAGCGGCCTATCAGTTTGCATTATCTCTGCATGCAGTTCTCGTCGATAATACACCTACGGGAAATGATGCCTCCACAGGCGTCCCGATTTGTATCAGTTTATCGTGAAAAGAGATGCAGTTTCTTCCGGCTCTTTTGGCACGGTATAGTGCTTCATCCGCAGTTTTATAAAGATCTATTAGCAAATGGCTGTCGTACTCCCCATACGGACAGCGGACCAACGTGGGAAGAGTTCCCGTGACAGCTTCGATTTTCTCATTGCAGGCCGTGAGATCATCGGTAATTGCCTGGGAAGAAAGAGAATTAAAATGTGCGTGTGTGTTGGAATGGCTCATGACTTCCTCACCGGCGTCCGATAGGGCTTTTACCGATTCGGGATATTTTGTGACCCAGTCTCCCACAACAAAAAAGGTGGCCTTGACATGGTATTTTTCAAGGGTGTCGATCAGGACCTGGGTATCCTCGTTCCCCCATGGTGATGTTTGAATGCGGAAACCATCTTTTAATAGACAGAATCGATTGAAAAAGCGAATTGGACTTTTGGAGAAGCCCCTGATATAATACAACTACCTGATTTAGTACAAAGTTTTACTTTTTAATGGCGGCAAGCCAAAAGAATGCGGCGCGGAGGTTTGTGAAGAGCCTGCTTTGCACCGCAGGCGGAAGGGAGAAGGCGGTGAAACACAAGTCTTTACATCATGCCGGGCATGTCGCGGTCTGCGGGGTGCTGGCGATGCTTGCCTTGCTCTGTACGCTGCTCTCCGGGTGCGGCGGTCAGACGCCCCGTACACTTGTCCACACGGAGCAGCCATCCCACCACTCTACCCAGATTGTTTCCTGGGAGGACTCCCTGTCCGAGCCGCTTTCCTGGAAATCCGGCCCCTCTATCCGCCCGAATGCCGACGGGGGAAATATGAGTGATCTTCACAGTACCGCTGATCAGCGGGGATACCTGCTGATGGCCATGTGCTATATGATTTTAGTGACCGCCTGGATTGGTTCTGTCATTGGCCGTGCCATGAACCGAAATATCCGATGGATCGCCATGTTGACGGGGCTGCTTCTGATCGGCTGGGCATTCATACGCTTCATCCGGTATCAACTGAACGAAACGGGGGTCCTCAGCCGCTACTGTTGGTATGGGTCTTATCTGTTTGGACTGTCCATCCCGCTTTTTATGCTTTTTTTAGCCTGGACGGTGGACAAGCGGGAGAAAGCGCCTTGCCCGCGATGGCTGAAGATTGGCGCTGCAATCAACTCCGCGCTGTTTTTACTGGTGATCACCAATGACCTGCACGGCCTGGTATTCAAATTGAACTCAGATACCGGTACCTGGTCGGACGGCTACCGCTACGGCGTCGGATATTATCTGATTCATGCCGGGATGCTGCTGCCGATCCTGTTTGCTGTTGCGATGCTGATCTACAAAAGCTGGAAAAGCCCCCATCGCAAGGCGGTCGTTTTTCCCCTGGGGTATCTTCTGTTTGTCTTTTTCTACGGCTTGTCCTACGCGCTTCGCGTTCGCTGGGCCGCCGGGACAGACCTCACGATGACAATAGGGTTTTCCACGCTGCTGTTTTTTGAATCCGCCATGCGGACGGGGATGGTTCCGGTCAACACCAGGTACGCGGAGCTGTTTCGTTGTTCCACCCTGCAAATGCAGATTGTGGATCGCGAGGGTGTGGTCAGGTACCGGGCCTCCGATGTTCCCAATCTCGACCGGGAAACGCTGCGGCGGCTTTTCGACGGCGGGTCACCGATCCGACAGGGTGAAAATATCCTGCTTTATGCCGGCAATATTACCGGTGGAATGACAATTTGGCGAGAAGATATCTCCGACCTGAACCGCCTGATGAAGGAACTGGAGGATTCCGCCGCACATCTGCGGGCCGCCAACACAATTTTGGATAAAAAAAGCGAAGTCCGCAGCCGGATGCTGCGGGCCGAAGAGAAAAGCCGCCTGTTTACCCAGCTGGAAGAAGAGATTGCCGGAAAGACGGAACTGCTGTCTCAAAAAATTCGGGAACTGCCCCAAGTGGAAGGAAAAGACCACCATCGGGCAGTTGCCGGGATCACCATGCTTTTGTGCTACATCAAACGTAGGTGCAATCTGTTTTTCATGGAGCGGGAGCAGGATACCATTGCCGTTGACAACGTGATGACATGGATTGACGAGTTGGCGGAATACGCCAGATTTACCGGATTGCCCGTTATGACCCGCTGCGCGGTCCGATCGGACATTCCTGCCAGACAATCGACGTTGTTTTACGATTTTCTCTATGCCATCTTGTCCTGGGCATGTTCGTACGAAGATGAAAACATGCTGGAGCAGTTTGGGGAGGAGAACGACCGGATCGTAATGCGGCTGATGTTTCCCGCGGCTCCGGCATGGCCCACGCTTGACGAAAAGTTTCTGTCCGCCGTGGAACGGGCCGCGGGCGTGCTTCGGCGGCAGGATCTGGGAGACACACAGTGCATCCTGCTGTCTTTCCCGAAAAGAGGCGATTTTCATGCTTGAATTCGATCTTCTTCCGGACTGGGCCACGATCGGGATCAGCTGTGTAATTGCCGTGTGTTGTCTGTGCCAGGCGGCAGATCTTTTGATCAGCTGTTACCGTTATCGCTCCGGCAGCGTCTTTACATTGGAAAATTTCTTTGAAGGCTTCGTTTTATTTCAGCTTTTATCGCTTCTTCTGCTGATTGCCCGGGTGCGGATGAATATCGTGGATGGCTTTGCCGCGGCATCGTACGATGGAATTTTGCAGTATGTCCTGTTTGCGGCGCTGGCCGTGCTGGCTTCCCTTTTATGCGTTTCGCGCCGCAGAATGTGGCCGTTGGCCCCACTGGCCGCCGCCGCGCTGACACTGCCTGCCACGGTTGCCGTCACGGGGCTTGTTTTCCCGGCGCTTTTCTGCGACGCGGTGCTGTTCTGGCTGCTGCGGGCGGTGCGCCTGGCGCTTTCGCGCCATCAGGAGGTCACAAATGGAATCTCCGTGCTTTCGGTCAAAGAGGCGGTGGATACGCTGCCCACCGGCCTGCTCTTTTATCAACAAGACGGCTCGATCATTCTGATCAATCACAAAATGGAAGAGCTGATGGTGGAGTCTACGGGAAAAATTCTTCAGGACGGATGCCGGTTTTATGACCTGCTGGACAACGGCCCGTGCCGGACGGGCTGCCGCAGGGAGGTCCTGGAAAACAACCGGGTATTCCGGCTGGGGAACGGGACGGTTTGGCTGTTCGCAAGAAGCGAAATGTTTGTCAAACACAGGCACTGTTTTCAGCTGGCGGCTTTCGATGTGACGGACCAGTGGAAAACCGTGGAACAGCTTCGGGTGCAAAATGCGCAGCTGGAGCAAAAAGGCGCGGCGCTGAAAGAAACCTTTCAGAATCTGCGCGCCATCGCCCGGCAGGAGGAAAGCCTGCTGGCGAAAACGCGGGTCCACGATGTTCTTGGCCAGCGCCTGACTTTGCTGCTGCGGGCCATGCGGGAAGATACGGAGCCGGATGAGACGATTTTGGCGGAATTTATCGGCGGCCTGCCCGGGGAACTCAGAAAGACCGCGGCGGAAATTCCGGTTTTCTCCGCTCTGGCGCTGCTGCGGGAAACCATGGGCTATATCGGTGTGACGATCCTGTGGGAAGGAGAGCAGCCCGACGATAAGACCATAGCCCAGCTGTTTTCAGATATTTGTACGGAGACCGCCACCAATGCGGTGCGCCACGGCCTTGCGACGCAGGTCCGCTTTCGCTTCAGGCGGGGTGCGGAAGGATGGACGCTGACCGTCACGGACAATGGAAAGGGGGCTTCCCCGCCCGTCACCCTGGGGGGCGGTCTCCAGGGCATACAGGAAAAACTGGCCCGGGTGAACGGCAGACTGTTTGTCTCGCCGGGGCCGAACTTCACAGTCAGGGCAATGATACCGGGAGGGAGAAAGATATGGCAAAGGTTTTAATCGTGGACGATCATGCGTCTATGCGGGATTCCCTGCGAAACACGCTGGAAAATACAGGGGGATTCACCGTTGTGGGAGAGGTCCGCACCGCCATGGCATTGGATGCGGTCTGCTCGGTTTTTAAGCCGGACCTGGTGTTTTTGGATGTGTGTACCGAAGGCGGTGCCTCCGGTCTGGAGGCGGCGAAAAAACTCCGGAGTACTTTCCCGGAAATCAGGATTATTGTGATGTCCGGCTTCGACGAGGTTACCTATGCCGCCCGGGCCAAGGAATTGGGTGCCCACGCATTTGTTGAAAAGGACAATCGGCTCAGCTATTTTGCCGAGGTTGCCCAGGGCGTTATGGAGGGGCGGTCCTTCTGGCCGGAGCCGAAGACCATTCCCGTACCCCAGGGGGAACTGCCTTTGACGGACCGGGAGCTGGAGGTGCTGCGCCTGCTGTGCCGCAGTGATATGTCTGTGGCGGATATTGCCAGGGAGCTGTGCATTTCGGAGAGTACCGT
>CAZVHV010000120.1:0-5406 GCA_964627025.1 uncultured Oscillospiraceae bacterium
CTGGATCAGCTTTACGGCTATGACGAGAAGAAGGCCGCCGCCATCCACAAGACGGAGGAGCGTGTGGACCTCTACGAGGACAAGCTGGGCACCTATCTGGTAAAGCTGAGCAGCAAGAGCCTCTCTTTCATCGACAGCCGGGATATTTCCAAGCTTCTGCACTCCATCGGGGATTTCGAGCGGATCAGCGACCACGCGGTGAATGTCCTGGAGACGGCCCAGGAGATCCATGACAAGAAGATCACCTTTTCCGACGAGGCGAAACGGGAACTGAGGATCATTATCGACGCCGTGACCGAGATCCTGAATCTGGCGATCGATTCCTTTATCCATGAGGATATAGACTCCGCGGTTCTGGTGGAGCCTCTCGAGCAGGTGGTGGACGACCTGAAAAATGAATTCAAGCGGATGCATATTCAGCGGCTTCAGCGCGGCGAGTGCACCATCGAGATGGGGTTTGTACTGGCCGACCTGCTTACCAACTTCGAGCGGGTCTCGGACCACTGCTCCAATATCGCGGTCTGTATTATCGAGCTGTCCCATGACAGCTTCGATACCCACGAGTATCTGCATGATGTGAAAAGCGGCGGGAACAAGGATTTCATACGGAATTATAATGCTTACCGCGAGAAATATATGATATTTTAAGCAGAAGAATCCCCTATTCTGAAATTGGGTGGTTGCCTTGATCTATATTGTGGAAGACGACAGCAACATCAGACAGATGGAGAGCTACGCCTTAAAAAACAGCGGCTACGAGGTAGCGGAATTCAGTGACGGCGAATCCTTCTGGGAGCTGTGCCGGACCGCGCTGCCGGACCTCGTGCTGCTGGATATCATGCTGCCGGGGGAGGATGGCCTGTCTATCCTGCGGCGGCTGCGGGAGGATCCGTCCACGCGTCGGATTCCCGTGATCATCATCAGCGCCAAGTCCACCGAGCTTGACACCGTGACCGGGCTGGACAGCGGCGCCGACGACTATATCACCAAGCCGTTCGGTGTGATGGAACTGATCTCCAGAGTCAGGGCGATACTGCGCCGCGTGGACGTCCCCAGCAGCAGTCAGATCGTTCTGGGCGGGATCACGCTGGATGACGAAAAACGGCAGGTGTTCGCCGATGGAGTGCTGTGCCCTCTGACCTATAAGGAGCATGAGCTTTTGAAGTATCTTCTCCTGAACCACGGTATCGTACTCACCCGTGAGAAGATGATGGACAATGTGTGGGGCACCGACTTCGCCGGAGAGAGCCGCACCGTGGATATGCATATCAAGACCCTGCGGCAGAAGCTCGGTGCGTGCGGCAACATGATCAAGACGGTGCGCAACGTGGGCTACAAAATCGAAGAATAAGCGGGGAAATGCAGCGTGGAAGAAAAAATTAACGGCAGGCTGCTCTTTTTGGCGCTTTTGTCTATGGTCATGACGCTGCTTTTTTCCGTGATCGTCTTTAAAACGGCGTTTGACAGGCAGGTGAAGGGGGATGTGCGGCAGAGCGGGGAGCTCCTCGCGGCGGCTTATTCCGCCGGGGGAGACAGGTCCCTTCTGAGCACCTTTGCCGACAGCGGGCTTCGGGTCACCCTTGTAAGCGGGGAGGGCACCGTGCTGTTTGAGAGCGACGCGAACGCCCAGCAGATGGACAATCATCTGGACCGCCCGGAAATTATGGCCGCGCTACGCACAGGCAGCGGGGAGGCCGTCCGCAACTCCGCCACCACGGGCTATAACACCTACTATTATGCCGTCCTGCTGCCCGACGGGAATGTTCTGCGGGCGGCGAAGGACATGAGCAGACTTTATCTGTTTTACGATGAGGCGCTGCCGTGGCTGCTGCTGATCGTGCTGGTCCTGTTCGTGCTGTCGGTGCTCCTGTCGATCTATCTCACAAAGCGGCTGGTGAAGCCCATCGAGGCCATGGCGGAGAACTTTGATGAAATTGAGAAGGCGGTCCCCTATCCGGAGCTGATCCCCTTTGCCGAGGCTGTCAGGACGCATCAGCTTCGCCGGCAGGAGAACGAGCGGATCCGTCAGGAGTTTACGGCCAATGTTTCTCACGAACTGAAGACGCCGCTTACCAGTATCTCCGGATATGCCGAGATGATCGAGACGGGCCTGGCAAAGCCGGAGGACGTAAAGGACTTTGCGGGGAAGATCCGCTTCGAGGCCGCGCGGCTGATCAGTCTGATCGGGGATATCATCCAGCTCAGCGAACTGGATGATCCGGAGGCGGGGCGTGATTTTGCGCCGGTGGATCTGCTGGAGACGGCGCGGTCGGTGGCGGAGTACCTTTCCCTGAACGCGGAAAAGAGCCACATCGTCCTGCGCACCACGGGGGAGCATCTGAAGATACAGGGCGATCAGGGACTGCTGGAGGAGCTGATCTACAACCTCTGCGACAACGCCATCCGCTATAATCATCCCGGCGGGCGGGTCACGGTGGAGGTGAGCCGGCGGGATGGACAGGTGTGCCTCACCGTAAGCGATACCGGGATCGGCATCCCGCCGGAGCACCAGAGCAGAATTTTTGAGCGCTTTTACCGGGTGGACAAGAGCCACAGCAAGGAGACGGGCGGCACAGGGCTGGGTCTGGCGATCGTGAAGCACATCGCGATCCGGCACAACGGTACGATCACCGTCACCAGCGGCAGCGGCCTCGGGACTCAGATCAGGGTCGGCTTTCCCCCTGCGGGGGAAAACCCGTAGCGATTCAGGCACCGAAAAAGACGAAAAAACAAAAAAAGGGTTGACATGCGGGGCATGTTATGCTAATATACTCCTTGCGCTGAATTGATAAATTCGCCGCATGCGCGAGTGGTGGAATTGGCAGACTCGCTAGATTCAGGTTCTAGTGTCCATTACGGACGTGCGGGTTCAAGTCCCGCCTCGCGCACCACGGAAATACCGAAGACCAAGGGTCTTCGGTATTTTTCTTTTTGCCGGGTTTCGGTATCCCGCGGGCGCGGTCTGAGAAAAAAGAAAGTTTTGGTGGCTGGACCTTGGTTCTATTGACGCGCTCTGATAATTATTTTACAATGTAGCGGAAGGACTGCCCCTCAAAATTTTCGGAAACTGGGTATGCACCAAAACTGCCGCTGTCTGTTCGTTTACAGCTGCAATAAAACTTCAGGAGGTCAGAAAAATGTTTGAAAGCATGATTGAAAAGCTGAAAGCCGTCCCCAAAAAACTTGTCTTTACGGAGGGCGCGGATCCGAGAATCCTGGAAGCCGCAAGCCGCCTGAAGCAGGAAAAAATTCTGCAGCCTCTTTTGCTGGGAAACCCGAAAGAAATTCAGGAAGCAGCGAAAAAATACGGATTCGCCATCGAAGGGGTGGAGATCATAGATCCCGCGAGTTATCCGGGGATGGATTCCATGGTTGCCGAAATGATGGAACTGAGAAAAGGAAAAATGGAGGAAGCGGCCTGCCGGGAAGCCCTGCATAAAACAAATTATTTCGGCACGATGCTTGTAAAGATGGGATATGCCGACGGACTGCTGGGTGGAGCGACCTATTCGACTGCCGATACGGTGCGTCCTGCGCTGCAGATCGTGAAGACCAAACCGGGCAGCCATATCGTTTCCAGCGCCTTTATTCTGCAGCGCGTTACGGAACAGGGCGAAGAGAAATACGCCATGGCCGACTGCGCTATCAATATAGACCCCAGCGAGGACGAGCTGGTGGAGATCGCTGTCGAAACGGTCAGGACGGCAAGGATCTTTTCCATAGAGCCAAAGGTCGCGATGCTTTCCTACAGCACATTAGGTTCGGGGAAGGGCGAAAGCGTGACGAAAGTGCAGAATGCGACCGCAAAATTGAAGGCCATGAATCCCGATTTCCCGGTGGACGGGGAGCTGCAGTTTGACGCCGCGTTTGCGCCGGAAGTTGCAAAAACGAAAGCGTCTCACTCTCCCGTGGCGGGTCAGGCCAATACATTTGTCTTTCCTGACATCAATGCCGGCAACATCGGCTATAAGATCGCCCAGCGTCTCGGCGGCTTTGAGGCGTTCGGTCCGATCCTGCAGGGACTGAATGCCCCGATCAACGACCTTTCCAGAGGCTGCAACGCCGATGAGGTTTATAAAATGGCGATCATTACGGCGGCGCTCGGCTGAGTTTCACGCAAATACAGCGGCTGGACCGCGGCCGCGGCCGCCTTCGGTCTGAAAGAGAGTAAAAAATGAGTGGTTTCAGTTGCCCGGTGTGCGGCAAGGGGTTAAAGGAAGAAGGCGGAAGCCTGGTGTGTGAAAACCGTCATTGCTTTGATCTGGCAAAAAGCGGATATGCGAATCTTCTTTTGTCCCAGCAGCGCAAGAACAAGCGCCACGGGGACGACAAGCTGATGGTCCGCGCCAGACGCGAGTTTCTGAACGGCGGCTATTACCGCCCGCTTCTGGAGGGCGTTTCCGGCGCGGTCAGGAAATACGCCGGAAACGGCTGTACGATCCTGGATGCCGGCTGCGGCGAATGCTGGTTCACCGAAAACATCTGTCGGGACCTGACCGAACATGGGGTCCGATATGAAATGCTGGCGGTGGACATCTCGAAGGATGCCCTGGCGTCAGGCGGCGGACGCAGCCGGGATATCAGGCTTGCGGTCGCCAGCGTCTTTCACCTGCCCCTGCAGGCGGCGTCCTGCGACCTTCTGATCTCCCTGTTCGCCCCCTGCTGCTGGCCGGAGTTTTCCCGCGTCCTGAAGCCGGGCGGCATCATGATCCGGGCGTTCCCGCTGGAGAGGCATCTGTGGCGCCTGAAGGAAGCGGTCTATGACCGCCCCTATGAAAACGAGCCGGAAACCAGCGACCCGGAAGGATTCGAGCTTCTGGACCATCAGGAGATCCGGGGAAGCATTCGGATCGTCGGCGGGGAAAACATACAGAACGCGTTTGCCATGACGCCTTACTATTACAAAACGAGCACCGGCGACCAGGAAAAGCTGAAGACGCTCTCCGAGCTCGAGACGGAAATTGAATTTGGGATTCTGACCTATCGCAGACGATAGAGAGGTTCGGACAGCAAAAAAGAAAGACCCGAAAGGGTCTTTCTTTTTTGCTGTCTGGTCAAATGAGAGGGGAAAAGTTATTCGACATCCTGCAGAGCCGCATAGCCTTCTTCGCCGGTACGGACCTTGACCACGTTCTCCACGTCGTACACAAAGATCTTGCCGTCGCCGATGTGGCCGGTGTAGAGGACCTTCTTTGCGGTTTCGATAACCGTTCTGACGGGGACCTTTGAGACCACGATCTCGATCTCTACCTTGGGGAGGAGGGTCACCTCGGTCTCGACGCCGCGGTAGAACTCGGGCTTTCCTTTCTGGATGCCGCAGCCAAGCACCTGAGTGACCGTCATGCCGGTCACGCCGATCTTGTTCATGGCTTCTTTCAGGGCCTCGAACTTGCCCTGCTTGGTGAT
>CAZVHV010000121.1:0-5385 GCA_964627025.1 uncultured Oscillospiraceae bacterium
CAACACCGCTCCGCACCCGCACTTCGTGTGCCGCGTCTGCGGCAGTGTCCATGATCTCAAGCTCCCCTATGATAAAACGCTGGACGAACATGCGGCAGCCGACAGCGAACACACCATTGATCGGCACGAACTTCTCTTTACCGGCACCTGCAGTAAATGCATGGCCAAGCAAACACAGTAGCAATTTCCCATTTATATATATCAGAAATTCAGGAGGTAAAAACATGGAATTCAAGCTTTACAGATGCGCTCACTGCGGTAATGTGGCCTTTAAACTGGTCGACTCCGGCGTTCCCATGATCTGCTGCGGCGAACCGATGGGAGAACTCGTACCCGGCACCACCGATGCCGCCGTTGAAAAGCACGTTCCGGTCGTCACCCGCGACGGCGACAAGGTTGCTGTACAGGTCGGCGCTGTCATTCACCCGATGCTTCCTGAGCACTGGATCCAGGCCATTGCCGCCGTCGGCGAAGACACCGTTACCATCCGTCTTGCCAAGGCCGGCGATCAGCCCACGCTCAACACCGTAGCCGACGGCAAGGTTACCGCCTATGCCCTGTGCAACCTCCACGGTCTGTGGAAGGGCGAATAAGTCCCGCGCACCGTATCTGAATTTTTTATCTGGTATGATCCCGCGCCCTGGTCTTACAGG
The DNA here is from genome assembly GCA_964627025.1 of uncultured Oscillospiraceae bacterium. Classification (GTDB taxonomy): domain Bacteria; phylum Bacillota; class Clostridia; order Oscillospirales; family Oscillospiraceae; genus JAEWRY01. The sequence continues at coordinate 654 of CAZVHV010000121.1, forward strand.
TGCCGGATCACACAGAACTGAAACCCTGATCGCTTGAAAGGAGTCTTTTTTTCATGGAATTGAAGGGCAGTAAAACCGAGGCCAATCTTCTGACTGCTTTTGCGGGAGAGAGCCAGGCCCGCAACAAATATACCTACTTTGCCAGCAAGGCCAAACAGGAAGGTTACGAGCAGATCTCGGCCATCTTTGAAGAAACCGCCGGCAACGAAAAAGAACACGCCAAGCTGTGGTTCAAGGCACTGGACGGCATCGGCAGCACCGCCGACAACCTGAAGGCCGCCGCCGCCGGTGAGCACCAGGAGTGGACCTCCATGTACAAGGAGATGGCGGAAACCGCCAAAGAGGAAGGATTTACCCAGCTGGCCTATCTCTTTGACGCCGTCAGCAAAATCGAAAAAACGCATGAGGAGCGCTATCTTCAGCTCCTGGCAAATCTGGAGAACGACCTGGTCTTCAAGCGCGGCGAGGATCTTGTGTGGGTCTGCCGCAACTGCGGTCATGTACACATCGGGAAAACTGCCCCGGTCGTTTGCCCGGTCTGCGCTCATCCCCAGGCATATTTTGAACTGAAGTCCGGAAATTATTAATTAGAGCGATGCCCCCGCGTCGGATGTACCCTATCCCATCCGACGCGGGGGCATTCTCTTGCCGCCACCGACGTCACCCCACAGCTTTTACCGGGGCAGCAGAGGCACCCCGTCCTCCCGAAACAAATAGATCACATAATCTTTTCCGCCGAGTTTCTCCACCCTTGCAAGGCAGAAAAGCGGTGTGAGCGCGAACGCGGTGCCTTCGCCGTACGGCACCGCAAACCAGAAGTTCCCTTTGCCCGGCCGCAGGAACACATGCCCCAGCCCTTCCGCCGACCGTTTCAGCAGGGCGTCGCCCTTGAAAAGCCTGGCCGGATCCTCCTCCCGTATCCACCCGGGGGGCGGCTCGATATCCTCAAAAGGGACCGTCAGTATGATCTCCGCGCCCGTTACCGGCCAGCATCCTTCCGCGGTCAGCCGCTCCACGGAGATGGTGCGCCGCAGACGCAAAGCGCTTTCCTCCGGCAGCAGCACGCCCAGGATCAGTCCGCGGCTTCCGCCGAGCAGCCGCAGCTTGTACAGTCCAAGTCCGTCATCCGGGCGAACGGCTTCAACGGTCACCCTTCCCTCTCTCTGCCGGCAGATCACGCTGCCGCCTCCAGCCGGGAAAAAACGCTGTTCCATCCACGCAGCCTCCTCCCCTGTTTGCTCTATCCTATGTTCCGGCCTCCTCTTCCTGAACCCGTCTTATAGTCTTTATCCATAAAAAATTGCCTTTTCTATTGCACATCACCATTATATTTTGTATAATGATCGTGTGATTTTTTTTAATTTCAGTGACACGAAGTTTTTGATGCGGTGGTCACCAAACATTTGAGGTGTGTTGTTGTGTATGAGCAGCAGAAGGTCGCCCTTCATGCCGATGCCTGGAAGGAACTTATCTCCCGCTTGCCCGGCGTTCTGAATGCGGAACTGATTTTTGACGGTGATGCGGTGCGCGAGATCCATATTCTTGCCGACCAGTCCCGCACAGCCAAGCAGATCGTACGGGACGTACAGTCTGCCTTGGCGGCCCGCTTTCAGGTCGAGCTGGATCACCGCATTATCAGCGTGGCTCAGGTCAGCGATTCCTCCTCTTCCTCCCCCACGAAAAAACGCCTGATTTGTCAGCAGCTGGACCTTTCGACGGGCCGCTCCGGCATCACTGTCGCGGTCACGCTGGAGTTGGACGGGCAGAAGAAAAAGGGCGAGTCGCTCTCCTCTGCCGCCCCGCATGAACGCGACCGCTGCATTGCCCAAGCCGCCGTGGAGTCCATCAACGCCTTTTTAAACGGAAGCTGCAGGTTCTTTTTCACCGATTGCAAGCATATCCCCTTTGACGACCATGATGCGCTTCTGGTCGGGCTGCAGCTGTTCATAGACGGAAAATCCGAACCTCTTCTCGGTGCCTGCCTGATCGGGGATGATCCGAATCTCTCGGTGGTGCTGGCTACGCTGGACGCGGTGAACAGGCGGATCCTCACGCTTCCCCTCTGTTCTTCCGATTAAATTCTTACCCACTGCGTGATTTTATTTTGAGCGAAGCGGATATGGCCTGTCTCTTAGCGAATAGACGGAGCACTCACAAGGAGGCTATATTCGATGAAAAAGACCCGGATTCTTATGGTTATGACGACCATCGCTTCCCTGCTCCTTTCCGGCGGTGCTTTCTTTAAGTGGAGATAACCGTCTCGGAGCAATCCTCTGCACCGTGTGCGGGCAGCGGGAGCACCCGCTGCCCGCGCAATATTTTTTCCGGGAATTTTACAACAGGAGGCGATCACCGTGCGCTCCGAGACAAAACTATATGTCGGGGTCGTCTCTCTTATTGGCATGGTCATAGGCTGTTTGTGTGTCTGGCAATACTTCTTTGGCAGCGTAACGCCCTGGACACCCGACCGTCTCATTGACTGTGCCATTCTTTTTATCCTCTCGATCCTCTGCTCCTGTCTTCCCCTCTATATCAGGGAGGACTGCACCATCGACATGTCCTTCATCAGCATCCTGGCCATCATTCTTCTGGAAGGACCGATCGCGGCGATCACCATCTCGTTCCTCGTCACGCCGTTTGTGGTCGTCTCCACACCGGACGGGAAACATTATCAGCATATTTTTAATACCGACCCCGTCAAAACCCTTTTCAATGCGAGCAACTTAAACATCTCTCTCCTTCTGGCCGGGCTGGTATACTTTGCGTTCGGAGGCACTCCGGGCCTCATCGATCTTCCGGCCTCCCTTCCTCCCCTGCTCGTTTTTCTGCTCACCGCCGTTGGGGTCAACTCACTGCTTATGATGATCCTTTTCCGTTTCGAGCATCACGCCAGTTTCTATCCCACGATTTTTAAAATGTTTCTCCAGCTGATCCCCAGCATTGTCTGCTCCGCGCCTCTCGGATATTTTCTGGCGGTTCTGCTCACCGTGCAGTCCGGCCGCTACATGGCGCTGCTCTTTCTGCTGCCGCTCCTCCTGGCCCGGTTCTCATTCAAGCTTTTTCTGCGCAGCCAGCAGCAGCAGTATGAGATCGTACGCACCCTCACCGCCGCCATTGAAGCCAAGGACCCCTACACCGAGGGCCATTCTCAGCGGGTGGGCGCCTATGCCACCCGTATCGCTTACAAGATGAAGCTCTCCCCGAAACGCATTCACCGCCTTCAGATCGCCGCGGTCTTCCATGATATCGGCAAGATCGGGATCCCGGATGCGATCCTCCGGAAACCCGGCGCGCTGACGCCGGAAGAACGGAAAGCCATCTGCAATCACCCGGAGATCGGGACGAATATCCTGCGCAACATCGACCTCTATGACAGTATCAACGAACTGATCCTCCATCACCACGAACGGTATGACGGGGGCGGCTATCCCAGCGGCACCAGCGGGGATGAACTGCAGCTGGATACGTATATCCTGGCTGCCGCCGATACCTATGACGCCATCACCAGCAACCGTCCCTACCGCCGCAGCATGACCCCTCAGCGCGCCAAAGAGATCCTGCTAGAGGAAGCGGGCCATCAATTCCATCCGGATGTTGCGCGGACGGTGGCGGAGATGATCGAGACCGGCGAACTGCAGGAACCGCTCCAGATGGAGAGCTCTTTTAACAGCTTCTGAGGAGGATGTGCCGTCATGCTTTTATTCTGCACGCTCTGTGCCCTTGTGACCGGCTGGTGTCTGGGCGGGCGCCTTTCCCGTTTTGAACGGGCGGGGCTGGAATGGTTTCCGCTTCCCATGGCAGCCGTGCTCTGTCAGTCGCTGAGCGGTTATCTGCCCGAGCTCCCTTTCACCCCTTTCCTGCTCCTTCTGTCCTACCTTCTCCTCTTTGTTTTTTTATGGCACAACCGCCATCTCTCCGTCTCTGTCTTTTGTCTCTGGGCGGGCAGCCTCTTGAATCTGATCGTGATCGCCGCCAACGGGTTCCGCATGCCTGTGTCGCCGCAGGCCCTCTCCGCGCTCTCCGCCAAGGGCGCGGCAGCTTTGACCGCCGGCGAGATTCCCATGTACCGGGCGGCCGATTCCGCTGCCCATCTGCTTTTTCTGGGCGATATTTTCTGGTTCCCCGTCCCCTTTTTCCGCGGCTTTGCCAGTATCGGGGATCTTTTTCTTTGCCTCGGCGTCTTTTCGCTGCTGATGACGGTCATGGGGCCTACCCGTTTGATCTCCCATGGAAAGCGGGAGGCTCCTCCCTCTGCCGGACGCCGTTCCCGCTGAATGTTAAAAAACCGTGGCGCAGCCGGCTGGCTGCGCCACGGTTTTTTCTCCGAACGCTTTACTTTCCTTTGTCTTTGCGGATCAGCAGCTTCAGCGCCTCCACACCTACCTCCACGGCGGCGGAGGTGTCATGGCTCTCTTCCTGATCCATCCCCGCCGCCTGCCGCTCCTGGTTCCAGATCACATGAAACACCGAGCCGCAGCGTACGCCGAGCGCGGCGGCCGCCGTAAACAGGGCGGCCGATTCCATCTCACTGGCCAGTACGCCAAGTCGTTTCCACGCCTCCCACTTATTGAGCAGCTCGTAGGACACCGGCATCCGTTTGGGGTCATGCTGGCCGTAAAAAGAGTCCTTGCACTGCACCACACCGGCATGCCAGCGCTTGCCCATCTGCTCGGCGGCAACCACCAGCGCTGTGAGGACCTCATAATCCGGCACGGCCGGGAATTCAATGGGC
>CAZVHV010000122.1:0-5380 GCA_964627025.1 uncultured Oscillospiraceae bacterium
CCTCTGGCCGGCGCTACCGGGCGCGGCGGGACCGCGGCCGAGCGGCTCTGCACGGCCGTGAACCGGCAGTTCGAGGCCCTGTTCGAGCAGAACAAGATGGGCAGGAAGATCCGCGACTTCATGCGCAACGCCGCCGTGGACGGCGACGCCTGCCTCTACACCTACTTCGACGCCGACGCCGAGACCGGGCAGGCGGCCAAGGGCGCCATCCGCACCGAGCTGCTGGAGAACACCCGCGTGATCTTCGGCAACCCCAACAGCCGCGAGGTGGAGGGCCAGCCCTATCTCCTGCTCACGCGGCGCGAGCCCCTGGGCGACGTGAGGCGGCGGGCCGAGCGCTTCGGCGGCGACCCCGGCGCCGTGAAACCGGACAGCGACGACGCCGGCGACCGCTTCGACGCCATGTCCGACGGCAAGTGCACCACCGTCCTGAAGCTCTGGCGCGACCGAGAGACCGGCACCGTCTTCGCCTGCGAGACCACCCGCACCGCCGTGGTGCGCCCCGCCTGGGATTTGGGCCAGAAGCGCTATCCCATCGTGTGGATGCCGTGGGACTACGTCCAGAACTGTTACCACGGGCAGGCGGCCGTGAGCGCCCTCATCCCCAACCAGGTGTTCGTCAACAAGATGTTCGCCATGACCATGATCTCGCTCATGACCACCGCCTACCCCAAGGTGGTCTTCGACCAGACCCGGGTAGCCCGCTGGGACTCCCGCGTGGGCGCGGCCATCGGGGTCAACGGCGGCGACGTGGGCAGCGTGGCCAAGACCATCGACCCCGCCGCCATCTCGCCCCAGGTGAGCCAGTTCATCGAGCTCGCCGTCGCCATGACCAAGGAGTTCCTGGGCGCGACCGACGCCGCCCTCGGCCAGGTCCGGCCCGACAACACCTCGGCCATCCTCGCCCTGCAGAAAGCCTCGGGGGTGCCCATGGAGCTGGTCAAGCAGAACCTGTTCCAGTGCGTCGAGGACCTGGCCGGCATCTGGCTCGACCTCATGCGGGTCTACTACGGCGTGCGCCATGTGGAGCACGCGGCCGGGGACGGGGCGCGCGCCCGGGAGGAGGAGCCCTTCGACTTCTCGCAGCTCGGCGCGATGCCCCTCGCCATGAAGCTGGACGTGGGCGGCTCGGCCTACTGGAGCGAGATCGCCCAGATGAACACCCTGGACAACCTGCTCGCCCACAAGGAGATCGACATCCTGGACTATCTCGAGCGGGTGCCCAGCGGGTACATCTCCAACCAGCAGGAGCTGATCGACGCTCTGCGCCGACGCAGGGAAGCGGCCGAGGCCCCGGCCCTGCCGCAGGCCGCCGCCGGACCGGAAAGCGCGCCCGACCCGGTGATCGGCGCCCTCCGGCGCGCCGTGCAGCACAGCGCGCGCTGACATTCTGAACCGCCAAACCGCGGCCGACCAGCCGCTTTGGAACATTCGGCCGACCAGAGCCGAGGGAGGAAACACAGATGGAAGAGATCCTGGAAACCATCCCCGAGACCGGGGAGACGCTGGAGCAGACGCTCGACGAGGCGTGGGAAAAGGAGACCGCGCCCGACGCGGTGTGGGACGAGGAGGAAGCGGACCCCGGCGGGGTGCCGGAAGACGAGGCGGAGCCGGGGGACGGACAGGCGCCGGAGGAGGCCGCGGCGGACCAGCCGGGGGCCTTTACCCTCAAGCACCTGGACGAGACCCGCACGGTGGACCGGGACGAGGTGATCCGGCTGGCGCAGCAGGGCATGGACTACGGCCGGGTGAGGGCGGAGCGGGACCAGCTCCGCGCCTACCGCGACGAGGCCGGGCCCGCGCTCGAGCTGGTGAAGTCCTACGCCGAGGCCAACGGCATGCCCGTCGAGGCCTACCTGGAACAGTGCCGCGGGGAGGGGCCCGCCCTCCCGCTCCTCACCGAGGGGGCCCGGGAGGCCGCGCGGCGCGGCGAGGCCCGCAGGGCCGAGATGGCCCGCTTCGTGCGAGACTTTCCCGCCGTGCAGCCCGAGGAGATCCCGCGGGAGGTCTGGGCCGGCGTGGCCCGGGGCGAGGGGCTGACCTCGGCCTACGCCCTGCACCGCAGCCGCAGCCTGGAGGCCGACCTCGCCGCCGAGCGCCAGAACCGGCAGAACGAACAGAGGACCACCGGCAGCCTCTCCGACAGCGGGGAGGCCGCCCGCCCGAGCGAGCTCGACCGCTGGTGGGACGAGTACGAATGACCGCAATGCCCGCGTGAACGCGGGCGGAAAGGAAGATACCTATGGCAATTAATCTGACAAGCAAATACAGCGACAAGGTGGCCGAGCGCTTCCGCAGGGCCTCGCTGACCGGAGGGGTGTCCAACAAGGACTACAGCTTCGAGGGGGTCAAGACCGTCAAGGTCTTCTCGGTGGAGACCGTGGCCCTCGCCGACTACAACCGCAGCGGCACCTCGCGCTACGGCACCCCCTCCGAGCTGGGCGACACCGTCCAGGAGCTGGTCATGGAGCAGGACAAGGCCTTTACCTATACCATCGACAAGGGCAACGACCAGGAGCAGCTCAACGTCAAGGCCGCCACCCTCTCCCTGCGCCGCGAGATCGACGAGGTGGTCATCCCCGCGCTGGACAAGTACCGCCTCGACGTCTGGTGCAAAAAGGCGGGCACCGTCCAGGGCCTCGCCGCCGCGCCCGACAAGAACACCATCACCGGCCTCATCATGGATGTCACCGAGACCCTCGACGACGCGCTGGTGCCCGAGGAGGGCCGCACCCTCTTCATCACCGCCGCCATGTACAAGCTGCTCAAGGAGAACCCCGACTTCCTCGGCAACGACCGGCTGGGCGCCGCTGCCCTGGCCAAGGGCCAGGTGGGCGAGATCGACGGCATGAAGGTGGTCAAGGTGCCCAACTCCTACCTCCCCGAAGGGGTCTACTGGCTCATTACCCACAAGAGCGCCGTCCTCGGCCCCGCCAAGCTCCAGGACTATAAGATCCACAAGGACCCCCCGGGCATCAACGGCGACCTGGTCGAGGGGCGCGTGCTGCACGACGCCTTCGTCCTGGAGGCCAAAAAGGACGCGGTGTACACGGCGGCCAACGCCGCCTATGTGGCCAACACCCCCGTCATCACCGACAACGCCGCCGGCGACATCTTTAACCTCGCCACCACCACGGCCAACGCCGCCATCTATTTCACGGTGGACGGCACCGACCCGCGCTACTCCTCCACCGCCACCGCCTACAGCGGGGACGTCAACTACGCCGCCGCCAACTACCCCTCGGGCACGGTGGTCAGGGCCTACGCCGCCGACTTCACCAACGGCATCTTCCCCTCGGGCGTCGCGAGCGCGACCCTGACCCTGTAAAAAAGGACGCCCCGCGGGGACGGGAAGACGCCATCCCGTCCCCAACGGGAGTTTTGTGGAATACCATAAGGAAGTGATGTTTTTTGGTGGATGTCATCATCCCCGCGTACAACGCCCACGGCACCATCGGCAGGGCCCTCGCCAGCGTCGCCATGCAGACCAGTCTCCCCAACCTTCGCGTCACCATCGCGGACGACTGCTCGCCCGACGGCGGCTACGGGACCTTCGTCGAGCGGTTTTCCCCCATGATGGACATCCGGGAGGTGCGGACCGCGCGCAACGGCGGGCCGGGCGCCGCCCGGCAGGCCGGACTGGACGAGACCGACGGGGACTTCGTCACCTTTCTCGACGCCGACGACACCTTCCTCGCCGCGACCTCCCTCGCCCTGCTGGAGCGGGAGATGACCGCCGGCGGGCTGGACCTCGCGGGGGGGGAGCTTCGTGGAGGAGCTGGAGGACGGGCGCTACGTCACCCACGGGGAGAACTTCGTGTGGATGTTCGGCAAGCTCTACCGCCGCAGCTTCCTCGACCGCTTCCTGATCCGCTTCAACGACACGCGGGCCAACGAGGACGCCGGCTTCAACACCCTGGTGAAGGCCCTGACCGGCCACTGCAGATTCCTCCCGCAGGCCGTCTACCTCTGGCAGTTCCGGGCCGACAGCATCACGAGGGCCGACGGCGGGAGCTACGCCTTCGGCAGCGGCCACCTGGGCTACATCGAGAACATGGCGTGGGCGATCGCCGGGATGCGCGCCCGCAACCTTAATAAAGAGCTGATCCGCGCCGAGGCGGCCGCCGTCCTGTGCCGGCTCTACTTCATGCACATGGAGCTGTGCTACCGGAAGCCGCTGTACGCGGAGGAGTCCATGGCCCGTATCCGGGACTTTTACAGCGCCTGCTGCCGGCCCATCGAGGACGCCCTCCCGCCCGTCTACTGGCAGGAGACCTTCCTCGCCGAGCAGCGGCGCTACCGGGACAGGGCCGCCGGGGTCATCGCCGCCATGACCTTCCGGGACTTTCTGGCGGCGGCGAGAGAAACGGAGGAACACGCATGAGCACTACGGCACAGTGGATCTTTGAAACCGCGGTCCGCCTGATGGACGAGGCGGAGGAGGGGACGTGGGCGGCCGACACCGCCGACACCGCCCGCTACAAAAGCCGGACCATCGCCATCCTCGAGCTCCTGCAGGCCGAGTGCTTCCCGTACTCGGACACCTGCGCGGTCACGGCGGCCGGGACGCGCCCGGTCTGCCCGCCCATCCCCGACCTCGACACCCCCCTCGGGCTGGACGACGGCCTCTGCCGCGGCGTGCTGCCCTACGGGCTGGCCGCCCACCTGCTGGCCGACGAGAATGCGGCGCTGGCCGCCTTCTTCCAGCAGCGGTACGAGGAGCGGAGGGAAGCCGCGCGGCGCGCGCTGCCCCGGGAATTTTCCGCCATCGAGGACGTCTACGGGGGCGTCGAGCTCGGTACGGCGGCAAGATGGTGAGGTGAGGGCATGGCAAACATTCGCACCGGAGGGGACGGGAGCGTCTACGCCGTCAGGCGCTTCCTCGGCCTGAACGAGAACCCGGACGGCGACACCGAGCTGAAGGCCGGCGAGGCGGCGGTGATGCGCAACTTCCGCGTCACGCGGGAGGGCAGCCTCCAGATCCGCCCGGGCTATGCCCCGGTCTGCACCCTCGCCGAGGGAAGCCCCGTCCGCGGGCTGTGGAGCGGCTATGTGGACGGCGCGTTCCACCTGCTCGCCGCCTGCGGCGGGACGGTCTGGGACATCGACCGCGAAGCGGGGACGGCGTCCGCCGTCGGGACCGCCGCCGACGCGCAGGCCTGCTTCTTCGGCTTCGCCCGGAAGGTCTACCTGCTCGACGGGACCGACTACTATGTCTGGGACGGGACGGGGGAGTTCGCCCCCGTGGAGGGCTACGTCCCCATCGTCGCCACCGCCGCGCCGCCGGCGGGCGGCGGCACCCAGCACGGGCCGGGGAACAACCTAACGGGGAGCAATCGCCAGCAGGTCACCCCCGACCGGACCGCCCACGTCTTGCAGC
>CAZVHV010000123.1:0-5372 GCA_964627025.1 uncultured Oscillospiraceae bacterium
CTCGCCCTTCTTCTGGATGAGGGTCTTGACGGTGCTCTTGATATAGACGACGCCGCCCTTGGGGCCGGGGATGGCGCCGCACACGGCGATCAGGTTGTACTCCGAATCGACCTTGACCACGTCCAGGTTCGTCACGGTGACCTGCTCGGCGCCCATGTGACCGGCGCCGATCTTGCCCTTGAAGATCCGGGAGGGGTCGGTGCCGGAGCCCATGGAGCCCGCATGGCGGTGAACAGGACCGCCGCCGTGGCTGGTGGGGGTGCGTCCGGCGTTCCAGCGCTTGACGACACCGGCGTAACCCTTACCTTTGCTGATGCCGGTCACGTCGACGTGATCGCCGGCGGCAAAAACGTCGGCCGTGATCTCGTCGCCCACGTTCATGGTGGCTGCCGCCTTCAGCTTAAACTCCTTGAGTACCTTCTTCAGCGCAGAGCCGGCCTTCTTCAGATGGCCGACCTCGGGCTTGGAGAGCTTGCGCTCCGCAACTTCTTCATAGCCCAGCTGGACAGCGTCATAGCCGTCTTTTTCAGCCGTTTTCTTCTGCACCACGATGCAGGGACCGGCCTCAATGACGGTGACCGGGATGACCTTGCCGGCTTCGTCGAAGATCTGCGTCATGCCGACCTTCTTGCCGATAATGGCCTTTTCCATGTATTTTCCTCCTTGTTAAGGTTATTGGTTGGCCGGATCCGCCGCCGGGCGAAAACGCCGCGGCCCGGGATCGCCGCCAACTTGACCCGCCTGTCTCCTAAACGCGACAGGCAGCGGGTGCTACATTGTAAATGTCGGGGAGAGGTTTACAGCTTGATCTCAATCTCAACGCCGGCAGGAAGCTCGAGCGCCATCAGGGACTCCACTGTCTTGGCGGACGGCTTGACAATGTCGATCAGACGCTTGTGGGTGCGGCGCTCAAACTGCTCACGGCTGTCCTTGTACTTGTGGACGGCGCGCAGGATGGTGACGACCTCTTTCTTGGTGGGCAGAGGAATGGGGCCGGACACGGAAGCGCCGGTGCGCTTTGCGGTCTCGACGATCTTCTCTGCGCTCTGATCGATGAGCTGATGGTCATAAGCCTTGAGACGGATGCGGATGATTTCTTTCTGTGCTGCCATTGTGTGTTTTCCTCCTTAAACATACGAAGTGGTTGGAACCACCGGCCGAAAGCGGCTCGCGCCGGTTTCCCAAGTCTTGCCTCGCTTCGTACGGTGAGAAATCTTGTGTACACGTTATCGTGCGTATCACTCTGCGGCATAAATAAAACCGGCATGGTTTCATCCGGCCGGTCATTCAGGCACAGCGATATACGCTGCGTATAAACGATCTCTCAGCCGCCCGATTCTTGCTCGGACATACTCCGCGGAAGTTACCGGTTTTCACCGCAATCTCCCGCATCATCGCAGACTGCGCCCAACAGGCGCTTATTCATAGTATTACATCCCCGTTGGAAAGTCAAGAGAAATCTGTTTGTTTCACAGTTTTTTAGGATTATTACAACACCCGGCGGCCATCCGCATCCGTTTTATTCAATTTGGCCAGAAAAAGAAGGGGGAGAGACATGCTCTCCCCCCGCAGACGAAAATTTTTCGGTTGTCGGCTCTTATCCGCTATCGGCCGAGATTTCGTTCGGCCATTTCGATGGCCTTTCTCACCATGTTTCCGCAGTCCTTTGAAGACACTTCGCCCCAGCCATGCGCCTTGACCGTCTCGTAGACGCCGAGTTCCCTGGCGATCTCTTCCTTGAGGCTTTCAGACATCATGCCGTTTCGCGCGCTCATGTGAATTCCTCCTCAGACAGCTTATAAAAAATTGTCGCAGAGGTACAACCCGTTTTTGTCTGCACGGTTCTGCCGGTCGCAGAGCCATTCATAGTTTCATGCAATTCCTGTTTAATATACTGGTGATTCTATGGAAGGTTTCCAGCCGTCCGGCGTTCTTGCTTTTTGCGGCTGCGCGTGCTTATAATATATATAATGTATCATATCCACGGAGGTGTGAGAATGAAGCAGACCTACTATATGCCCACCCGGATCGTGATGGGCGAAAACTGTGTCGCCGGCAGCGCGGAGCTGCTGAAAAATTATGGAAACAAAGCTTTGATCGTCACGGGTGCGCATTCCGCAAAATCCAGCGGCGCGCTCGGCGATCTCCTCTCCGCGCTCAGCGCCAGCCGCCAGTCCTACGCCGTCTATGACCGTGTCGCAAACAACCCCCCGGTCGCCTGCTGCTACGAGGGGGCGGCGCTGGCCAGGGACGAGGGCGCGGATTTTGTGATCGCCGTCGGCGGCGGCTCGCCCATGGACGCCGGCAAGGCCATCGCGCTGCTGGCAAGGCAGGACATCGCGCCGGAGCGTCTGTTTTGCAGAGACTATACGCCCGATGTTCTGCCCGTCGTATGTGTTCCGACCACGGCGGGCACCGGCTCGGAGGTCACCCAATACGCCGTTTTGACCAACGACGCGGCCAGAACGAAAATGAGCATCGCATCTCCCCTGCTTTTCCCGCGGGCGGCTCTGCTTGACGCCAAATATCTGGCCAGCCTTTCCCGCACGACCCTCATCAACACGGTGCTGGACGCCCTGTCGCACGCGGTCGAGGGCATGCTCTCGGCCCGGAGCGGCAGCATCACAGACGCCCTCGCGCGGGAATCGATCGCGCGCATCTGCGTCTGCTTTGCGTCCATCGGCACGGGCCGGATAACGGACGGAGAACGCCGGAGTCTGCTGACCGCCTCCACCCTCGCCGGGATGGTGATCGCCAACACCGGCACCACGGCAGTCCACGCGATGGGCTATCCGCTCACCTATTTCCGCGGCATCGACCACGGCAGAGCAAACGCCCTCCTGCTGCCCGCCTTTCTGGCCTTCGTCGCCGAAACGCGCGCCGAACGGGTCGCGGAGATCCTCGCCTGCTGCGGGATGCATTCCCTCACGCAGCTCTCCGCCGCCATCGATGCCCTTCTGGGCGAAAAAGAGACCCTTGCCCCCGAGGAGGTCGCAGCCTATTCGGCCGCTGCCATGCGCTCGAAAAATATCCGGAACTGCATGGCCGTTCCCGATGAAGCGGCGGTCGCGGCGCTCTACCGCAGCAGCCTGCCGGAATCCAAATAAGGAAGGAGCAAGCGAATATGATTTATGATCTTATGATCCTGGGGGGCGGCCCGGGCGGCTATCTGTCGGCGGAGCGGGCGGCCGGGAGCGGTCTGCGCACCCTCCTGGTGGAACAGGCAAAACTGGGCGGAGTCTGCCTCAACGAGGGCTGCATCCCCACCAAAACGCTGCTCCATTCCGCCGGGCTGCTGGAATCCTGCGCAAACGGCGCTGTCTACGGCGTGACCTGTGAAAACCCGGTCCTGCACCACGGCCAGGTTCTCGCCCGCAAGGACAAGGTGGTCAGGAAACTGACGGCGGCGATCCGCAGCGCCCTGAAGGCCAGCGGCGCAGAGATGGTCACCGGCACCGGCAGCATCCTCGGCAGAGCCGAAGAGGGCTTTCAGCTCTCGGTAGACGGTACCGTTTATACCGGCCGTCAACTCATCCTCGCCACCGGTTCTCAGCCCATCCTCCCCCCCATCCCCGGCCTGAACGCCGCGAGGGAGCGGGGATTCGCCCTCACCAGCGGCGAGCTGCTGGCAGAGCAGGAGGTGCCCCGGCAGCTGGTCATCCTCGGCGGCGGGGTCATCGGGCTGGAAATGGCGGCCTATTTTACCGCGGCGGGCAGCGCCGTGACCATCGTCGAGCTTCTGCCCAAGATCGCAGGCGGCATGGAGGGCGAGATTTCCGCCCTTTTGCAGAAGCACCTGGAAAAGCAGGGCGTCACCGTTTATCTCGGGGCCAGGGCCGCCGCTTTTGCCGATGGCGCCGTGGTGATGGAACAGAACGGCGCGGCCGTTTCCCTCCCCTGTGACAAGGCGCTCCTCTCCGTGGGGCGCGGGGCGGTCACGCAGGGGTTCGGCCTCGAGCATCTCGGCGCTGCCGTGGACCGGGCAGGCATCACGGTGGACGAGCAGTGCCGCACCAGCGTCCCCGGCGTCTACGCGGTGGGCGACTGCAACGGCCGCTCCATGCTGGCCCACACCGCCTACCGCCAGGCGGAGGTCGCGGTAAACACCATTCTCGGCAGGCCAGACCGGATGCGCTACCGCGCCATCCCGAACGTCATCTACACCCATCCGGAGGCGGCTTCGGTCGGACTCACCGCGGAGGCCGCCCGTGTACAGGGCATCGATACGGCGGAGGTCCGCCTCTCCATGAACTACGCCGGCCGCTATGCGGCGGAGAACGAGCGCGGCGACGGCATCTGCAAACTGGTCTTCGACCGGGTTCGCCAGACCATGATCGGCGCTCACATTCTGGGCGGCCCGGCCTCCGAGTTCATCGTAAGCTGCGGGATGCTGATCGACCTGGAGACCCCGCTCTCCCGCATGAAGGAACTGGTCTTTCCCCATCCCACCGTCAGCGAGATCATCCGCGAAGGCATCTTTCAGGTCAACCTGTAGCCCGGTGCCGAAAGGCAAAAAAAGATGGAAGGCACGGCCGTGCCTTCCATCTTTTTCAGTTTGGTTCCTGTTCCGAGCGCAGGACCTGCCGTTCGGCCAGTCTTCTGCGGAGCCGGTCCATCAGTTCCGGCGAGGGCGGTTCAACTCCCTCCAGACGGTAAGGAATGCCCAACGTCTCCCACTTATGCTTCCCGAGGGTATGATAAGGGAGCAGCTCGATCTTCTGCACGTTGGCGCCCTTGATATAGTCCAGCAGCGAATCGATGTCCTCCGGCTCGGAATTCCAGCCCGGCACGATCACCTGCCTGATCCAGAGGGGGATGTTCTCCGCCCTGCAGTAATCCAGAAATGCCCGGTTGTCCTCCAGATTTCCGCCGGTCAGCTCGTGATAGATCCGGGGGTCGGTGTGCTTCACGTCGAGCAGTACGAGCTCGGCGCAGCGGAGCGCGGCCTTCACCCGGTCGTTCAGTACACTTCCAGAGGTGTCGATACAGGCGGAGATCCCGGCATCCCGGCACTTCTCCATGATCTCCAGCGCGAATTCCGGCTGCAGCATGGGCTCGCCGCCGGAGAGGGTGATCCCGCCGCCGTTTTTGAAATACGGCTTGTAGCGTTTTGCCTTCTCCACGATCTCATCGGCCGTCACTTCTTTTCCGGCGCTCATCTCCCAGGTGTCCGGGTTGTGGCAATATCGGCACCTGATCGGGCAGCCCGCGAAAAAGACCACAAAACGCAGCCCCGGGCCGTCGAGCGCGCCCAGCGTTTCAATGGAATGTATCCTTCCGGTTTTCATCTCCGTCACCGCCCCGTGGCCCGGTTTCCCGCGGCCTTACATTTTTTCGTGGAAGGTTCTTGCGAGGATCTCCATCTGGTGCTC
>CAZVHV010000124.1:0-5251 GCA_964627025.1 uncultured Oscillospiraceae bacterium
ACGGGATCGACCGCATGCTCGCGCTGATGGCACTGCAGGACGCGGACGTCGTATCCTGCAATTTCGTCGACCTTGGGACCGGAAAAACCGTGTTCGAGCCCTATGTCATTCTGGATTACGGCGACACGCAGATCGCATATGTCGGCATCACCACGCCGAAGACTCTTGTCGCCTCCAACCCGAAGTATTTCCAGGATGCGTCCGGCAGTTACACCTACAGCTTCTGTGAGGATTCCACCGGCGACGCGCTGTACGACGCCGTCCAGGCCTCGGTCGACGCCGCGATCGCCGGGGGCGCCGACTGTGTCATCGCGCTGGGCCACTGCGGCGTGGGTGCGGAATACGCGCCGTGGCAGTCCACCGATATCATCTCCCACACAACGGGCATCGACGCCTTCATCGACGGGCACTCTCACAGCACCATCGCGGGCCAGCTCTGCGCCAACGAGAACGGCGAGGACGTCGTCCTCACCTCCACGGGGACCAAACTCTCCGCCATCGGAAAACTGGTCGTCTTTCCGGACGGCATCATCAGCACCGAGCTGGTCACCGGATACACCGAAAAGGACCCCGTTGTTGATGCTTTCGTCAAAAACATCCAGGCGGAAAACGACGTTCTGCTGAACACCGTAGTGGCACAGACCGAGGTCCCGCTCATCATCAAGGACCCGGTCACCGGCGAGCGCCTGATCCGCAGCCGGGAAACCAACCTGGGCGATCTGGTCACCGATGCCTACAGGAATCTGCTGGGCGCCGACATCGCGGTGGTCAACGGCGGCGGCATCCGCGCGGATATCGCGGCGGGCGATATCACATATGACGACATCATTGCCGTCCATCCCTTCGGCAACCTGGCCTGCGTGGTGGAGGCCAGCGGGCAGGAGATCCTCGACCTGCTCGAAATGGGGGCCAGAAACACGCCCGGGGAGTCCGGCGGGTTCATGCAGGTCTCCGGCCTGACGTATGAGATCCGCACCTACGTACCCTCCTCCGTCGTGCTGGACGACAAGGGGAATTTCGTCCGGGTCGACGGACCATACCGTGTGCAGAACGTCCGGGTGGACGGGCAGCCGCTCGAGCTGGATAAGACCTACACCGTTGCCTCGCACAACTACCTGATCAAAAGCGGCGGCGACGGCTATCCCTGTTTCATGGACAATCCCCTGCTGCAGGACGACGTCATGCTCGACAACCAGGTGCTCATCGACTACATCGTGGATGAGCTTGGCGGCGTCGTCGGGGACGAATACGCCGACCCCTACGGCCAGGGGCGCATCGCCGTCAAAGCGACCCCCTTTGCCGATGTGGCTTCCGGCGCCTGGTATTCCGACTATGTTGAGTTCGTCTACGGCAGAGGACTCATGAAAGGCATCTCGGACAGCGTCTTTTCAGCAGACTCCGCCATGACGCGCGCCATGTTCGTCACCACGCTTTATCGGCAGGCGGGCTCTCCCGAGGTCAGCGGTCAGGTATCCGGCCTGTTCGCTGACTGCGCCGACGGCATGTGGTACTCCGAGGCCGTCGCCTGGGCCGCGCGGAACGGGATCGCCCGCGGCGTCTCCGACTCCGCCTTCTGCCCGGCAAATACGATCACCCGTCAGGAGATGGCGGTCTTCCTCTATCGCTATATCCAGAGCGAGGGCGGCGGTTTCTCCGGCGCCTGGATGTTCCTGCTCGACTACGCCGACCGGGACGAGATCGCGGACTGGGCCTATGAATCGGTGGCTTACTGCAAAGTCAACAGCCTGATGACCGGAAGCGGCGACGGAAGGTTCGCCCCTGCCGCCCCGGCCACACGCGCCATGTGCGCCGCGGTTTTACAGCGTCTCTGCATGACGCAGACCGACGACGCGGCGGCCTGAGTCAATAAAATCCGGAGAGACTTTCAGGGAGGCAGACGGCGAACGCCGGCTGCCTCCTTCTGCGGTCCGCGGGGGCATCCGGCGGTTTCGCTCTTTCTTTTTATCCCGGGTTATGGTATCCTGAATTTGATATTTATGACAGGCAGGAGAACACCATGTCTCAGGAAATTTTACCGAATATCTTCCGTATCCCCATCCCGCTTGTGGGAAACCCCATGAAGGAGCTGAACAGCTACCTGATCCGGGGAACCGACCGCAGTCTGCTCCTTGACACCGGCTTCCGTCAGGAGCCCTGCCGGGAAGCCCTGGCCGCCGGCCTGAAGGAACTCGGGGTACACAGGGAAGACACCGACGTCCTTCTCACCCATCTGCACTCCGACCATTCCGGCCTCGCCCCCGAATTTGTGGGCCCCGAGCGGAACATCTTTGTCTCGTCCGTCGACCGGGCATATCTGGACGTCAACATCCGCAGGGAAAAATGGCGTCAGCTGGACGCCGCGTTCATCCAAGCGGGCTTTCCCCGGGACCTGACCGAAAAGCTGGCGGTCTCCAATCCCGCCCGCGCCATGGCCGCGCCGGAATATGACGGCTACCGGACCCTCTCTCACGGCGACACGCTGGAAGCGGGCGGCTACCGACTCACCGCGCTCCATACGCCCGGCCATACGCCCGGCCACATGTGCTACTGGCTGGAGGAGCAGGGCGTGATGTTCACCGGCGACCACGTCCTCTTCGACATAACCCCCAACATCACCTCCTGGATCGGCGTGAAGAATTCCCTGCACGACTATCTGGAAAGCCTCCGGGCGGTCCGCTCCTACGAGGTAAAGCTGGCCCTCCCCGGCCACCGCGCCGTCGGCGATTTCAAAGCGCGCATCGACGGCCTGCTGCGCCATCACACCTCCCGCCTGGAGGAATGTCTGCGGGTGGTGCAGCGCACGCCCGGTCTGACCGCCTATGAAATCGCCGCGCGGATGACCTGGAAGATCAGAGCGGACAGCTGGGACGCCTTCCCCGACAACCAGAAGTGGTTCGCGGTCGGCGAGTGCATGTCCCATCTGGATTATCTCCTGGCGGACGGACAGGTGACCCGCGCGCACGACGGCGGCGTGGACCGTCACTTTGCCGTGATCTGAAAGGAGCGCCTATGGAACAGAGCAAGGTATATTTTTCCGATCTGCGCACGCCGATGGGCACCAATCTGCCCCGTAAGCTGGAGCGCCTGATCCGCGCGGCGGGGATCGGGGAGATCGATTTCGATCATAAACTGGTGGCTGTCAAGCTGCATTTCGGCGAGCCCGGCAATCTCTCCTACCTGCGGCCCAACTATGCCAGGGTGGTGGCCGACGTCGTCAGGAGCCTGGGCGGCCAGCCCTTCCTCACCGACTGCAACACCCTGTATGCCGGCCGGCGGAAAAACGCGCCGGAGCACCTGGAAACCGCCTATGAAAACGGATTTTCCCCGTTTTCCACCGGATGCCATGTCATCATCGCCGACGGGGTGCGGGGCAACGACGACATTGAGGTCTCCGTGGCGGGCGCCGAATATATCAAGACCGCCAAGATCGGCCGCGCCATCATGGATGCGGACGTTTTTATCAGCCTTACGCACTTCAAAGGGCATGAAAACACCGGCTTCGGCGGCGCCATCAAAAACATCGGCATGGGCTGCGGCAGCCGCCGGGGCAAGATGGAACAGCACAACGCCGGCAAGCCGGAGGTCCGGAGGAACAAGTGCCGGGGCTGCAGGCTCTGCGTGAAGCAGTGCGCCCAGGACGCCATCTCCTTCGACACGGACGGCAGGGCTATGATCGAGCCGGACAAATGCGTGGGCTGCGGCCGCTGCCTCGGCGCGTGCAACTTCAACGCCATTATCAACCGGAACACCTGCGCCAACGCCGACCTGAACCGCAAAATGGCCGAATACGCCAAGGCGGTGGTGGACGGGCGTCCCAGCTTCCATGTCAGCCTGGTCATCGACATCTCTCCCTACTGCGACTGCCACTCGGAAAACGACACCCCCATCCTTCCCGACGTCGGCATGTTCGCCTCCTTCGACCCGGTGGCGCTGGATCAGGCCTGCGCGGACGCATGCCTGCGGCAGACCCCTCTGCCGGGCAGCCTGCTTGACGACCGGATGCACGCCGAGGGCTTCTGCGACCGCCACGATCATTTTCTCAACACCACACCCGAGACCGAGTGGGAAAGCTGCCTTGCCCACGCCGTCAGGATCGGGCTCGGGACGCGGGGCTATGAGCTGATCACGGTAACGTAGGCCGGCTCCGCCGGTTTTTGTACCTCTGTCTTTCAGAAAGGATTATTGTTTTATGGATATTGCATTCATCCTCTCCAAGTGCGACCATACGCTGCTCAAGCCGGAATCCACCTGGGCTCAGATCCGCGCGCTCTGCGACGACGGGAAGACCTATGGCTGCGCCTCGGTCTGCATCCCCCCCTCCTTCATCGACCAGGCGGCCCACTACGTCAAAAACGATCTGAAGCTCTGCACGGTGGTCGGCTTTCCCAACGGCTACTCCACAACCGCTGAAAAGGTATTCGAGACCGAGGACGCCATCCGCAGCGGCGCCGACGAGATCGACATGGTCATCAACATCGGCTGGGCAAAGGACGCCCGCTGGAACGACCTTCTGGAAGAAATGGAGGCCGTGAAAGCCGCCTGTCAGGGCCGGATCCTGAAGGTCATCGTGGAGGCCTGTCTCCTCACCGAGGCGGAGAAGATCAAGCTGTGCGAGCTGGTCTCCGCCTCCGGCGCCGACTACATCAAGACCTCTACCGGTTTTTCCTCCGGCGGAGCCACCCGGGAGGACGTCGTGCTGTTCAAGCAGCATATCGCCCCCCATGTGAAGATCAAGGCGGCCGGCGGCATCCGCACCCTTGCCGACGCCGAAGACTTTCTCCGTCTCGGCGCCGACCGGCTCGGCACCTCCGCGATCGTCGCTCTGGCCAAGAATCAGGCGCCGGCGGGACGCTGAGCACCCTGCTTCATCTGTGCTTTTTTGTCTATAAAATACCATTATTTTGATTGCCTTTTTAGTAGTTCCGCGTTACAATGGCTCCGGAAGCCCGAAGCGCGGGGGCGCCTGGCGCCCTGCCGAACCGGGATATGATGAAACGATTGGAAAGGATGGTAGATTTTATTGAAACAGATGCACAAACTTTTTTCGATGGCTCTGGCTCTTGTTCTGACCTTCTCTCTGGCCGCCTGCTCCGGCGGCACCGCAAGTCCGAACACCTCCGCGTCTCCTTCGGCGAGCCCCGCTTCCGATGGGACCTATGAGATCGCGCTGGTTACCGACGTAGGCAACATCGACGATAAATCCTTCAACGAAGGCGCATGGAACGGCGTCAAGGAATATGCGGAAGAAAAC
>CAZVHV010000125.1:0-814 GCA_964627025.1 uncultured Oscillospiraceae bacterium
CAGGAGGAGCCTGAACCAGCGAAATTCACACTGTCCGCGCTATTCAGGACCAGGAAGGGAGGACAGGCGGATGGGAAGCAAAATCAGTGACAGCAAAATTTTCTATGTCGTTATCTCCGTCCTTGTCTCGGTTGCGCTGTGGCTCTATGTGGTAAACGTGGAGAATCCCACCGGGGAGAAAACCATCCACGACATCCCGATTACCATTCAGGGCGAGGACGTGCTGCAGAACCGCGGACTGATGATCACCGGCATGAGCATGGAAAAATTCAATCTGAACCTTACCGGAAAGCGCAACGCGCTGGTAAAGCTGACCGAGGACAATGTCTCGGTTTCGCTTGATGTGTCTTCCATCACTGCCGAGGGGGACTGGGCGCTCAAATGCAAGGTGACGCTGCCCAACACGGTGACCTCCGGCACGGTGACGATCTCCGATAAGAACGATTACAATATTACCGTTTCGATTGCCAAGCAGATGAGTAAAACCATTGAGATCCGCGGAGAATTTACCGGGACGGTCGCGGACGGCTATCAGGCCGATACCTTCATCATCAGTCCCTCCACTGTGACCATTACCGGGCAGGAGGATCATGTCAATCAGGTGGCGTATGGCCTGGTAAGCGTTGCGCAGGATAATCTGTCGTCTACCTTTACCGGAGAGATGGGCTTTACGCCGATGAGCGCCACCGGGGAAAAACTTGAAAATCTGAATATCCGGTTCAGCACGGACACCGTCTACGTCACGCTTCCCATCGTCAAGGTGATGGAGGTCCCCCTGAATGTGAATATTATTGAGGGAGGCGGCGCGACCAAG
>CAZVHV010000125.1:824-5199 GCA_964627025.1 uncultured Oscillospiraceae bacterium
CCGCCAGGCGCAAGGCGCTCGGTCTTCCTCCGGCGCTCAAGGAGATCACGCTGGGCGAGATCGATCTGTCCAAGATCCTCAATGTCGAGACCTTCACGTTTGATATTCCGCTCACCAGCGAGCTCACCAACGAGAGCGGCGTTACCCAAGCCACTGTGACGGTGGCGGTGAAAGGACTGCCCAGCAAGGTGCTGGACGCGGACAATATCGAGATCATCAATGTGCCGAAGGGATATAACGCTACTTCGATAACCAAGTCTATCCAGGTGTGGGTGCGGGGTCCGCAGGAAGCGCTGGACTATATCTCGGCTTATCAGATCAGAGTTGTAGCCGACCTGAAGGATACCAGCGTTTCCGTGGGTCAGTTCCGCGTTCCGGTGAAGGTATATCTGGACGGAGGCACGGGCGCCGGTGTGGTCGGCGGTGACTATTCCATTGCGGTTTCGATCACAAAGTGAAACATACAGGCATTCTAAAGTTCAATCAGGAGGTTTCCCATGACACAGGTTGCACAGGTCAAGACAATATTATCTGACGGCCGGGCGGAGGTAGGCGTCCACAGACGTTCCGCCTGCAGTCATGACTGCAGCAAATGTTCCGGCTGTGAGCTTATGATGACCAAGACGGATGTTACCGTGACGGCTGAAAATCATGTCGGCGCCCGTCCCGGCGATACCGTTCTGGTGGAGAGCGCCAACAGCGCCATTCTGGGCACCGCGGTGGTGGTGTACCTGGTGCCCTTTCTGCTCTTCTTCGTCGGCTACTTTTTGGGCCACGCCATTGCGGCGGGAGAGACGATCTCCATCGGCCTCGCATGCGCAGGCTTTGTGGCAGGCATTCTGCCGGCGCGGTGGCTCGATCACAGGGTTAACGTAAAAAAAGCCGTGCAGTTCCGTATCGTTGAAATCATGAAATCATGTTCGGATATGTAAGGCCGTTTCGGGATGAACTGAAGGTCAAGGATTTCGAAGCCTATCAGGCCCTGTACTGCGGGCTGTGTCATACCATCGGCGACCGCTACGGCTGGTTTGCCCGGCAATTTCTCAACTATGATTTTACCTTTCTTGCCATGGTGCTCTCTTCCGGAGAAAAGCCTCAGATCACCCGCCAGCGCTGTCCTGTGCATCCCGTCGGCGGGTGCATGGCCTGTCATACCGACCCCGGTCTGGCGGCGGCGGCGGACGGAAATGTGATCCTTGCGTATTGGAAACTCAGGGACAACGCGGACGACAACGGTTTCTGGAAGGGGCTGCCCGCCCGTGTTCTGGCGTTTCTGCTGCGGCCGGCCTATCGCAGGGCGGCTGATTTTCGGCCCGGCTTTGATAAGCAGGTGCGGGACTGCCTGGCGGAACTGCGGGCGCTGGAAACGGAGAAAAGTGCCTCGATTGACAGAACAGCGGATACCTTTGCCAGAATTTTAAAAGCGGCGGCGCCGGATACCGGAGATGAGCACCGCGACCGTCCCATAGGACAGCTGCTCTATCACATCGGGCGCTGGATCTATCTGGTGGATGCCTGGGACGATCTGGAGGAAGATCGGGCGCACAATCAGTATAATCCCATCCTTTTTCGGTTTGGGGACGGAACGGAACGCGCGCGCGAAAGCCTGCGCACCACGCTGCGCCACTCTCTGAATCTCGCTGCCTCAGCGTATGCCCTTACGGAGTTTGGCTGCTGGACCGACATCATCGGCAACATCATTTATCTTGGTCTGCCCATGGTGGAGGAGCTGGTATTTACCGGCCAGTGGAAACAGGCGAAAAGGCTTCTTCCCGGCGGGCGAAACAATAATAGGAGAAAACGTACATGAACGATCCGTACAGCGTACTCGGCGTCAGACAGGATGCAAGCGAGGATGAGATCAAGCGCGCCTACCGTGAACTGGCCCGCAAATACCATCCTGACAACTATCAGAACAATCCGCTGGCTGACCTGGCCGAGGAAAAAATGAAGGAGATCAACGAAGCCTACGACGCGATCACCAAGATGCGCAGCGGGGGAGCGGGCGCCGGAGGCGGGTACAGCGGCGGTGCCGGAAGCGGGAGCACCGGCGCCTATCAGCGTCAGCAGACCCACACGGGCAGCCCGATCTATCAGCAGATCCGTCAGAATATCAATATCGGAAATATCGCCCAGGCCGAATACATGCTGTCGGGCGTTGCCGTCCACGACGGGGAATGGAATTTTCTTATGGGCAGCGTGGCCTACCGAAAAGGCTGGCTGGACGAAGCGCAGCGATATTTTGAAATTGCATGCAACTACGACCCGTCCAATATGGAGTACCGTCAGGCGCTCGTCATGATGCAGCAGGGCGGGCAGGCATATCGGCCGGCCGGGTACGGTATGGGCACCGATTCCTGTGATCTGTGTACCATGCTCATGTGTCTCAACTGTTTGTGCGGAGGATGCCGCTGAGATGGACAGAGGCCGTTTTTCGGGCGGCGCCGGACGGATCGCCCTCACCGCCATGCTTGCCGCGCTGTCACTGCTCTTTCTGTATGGCGCTTCGGTGATCCCAAGCGGTCAGCTGGGGCTGGTGGCGGCAGCCGGCCTTTTCCCGGCAGCCGCGCTGGTTTCGGGCGGTGTTTCGGCAGCCTGGCTGTGCTATGCCGCTACGGGACTTCTGGCGTTGATTCTTGTTCCGGATAAAACCAGCGCCGTGTTGTATCTGCTTTTCTTCGGCCTTTATCCGATCCTGAAGCATTTTATCGAGCGGCTGAAAAAGCTGCCGGCAGAATGGCTCTGCAAGATGGCGCTCTGCAACGCGATACTTGTCCTGTTCTGGATGCTCCTCCGGGCTTTGCTGCTGGCGCAGCTTCCGGCGGCGTTTGCGCAGCTTTGGATCTTCTGGCTGGCGGGCAATGCCTCCTTTGTTTTGTATGATCTCGGTTTTTCCAGGCTGATGGATTTTTATCTGGTCCGCGTACACAGAGCGATTTTCAGATGATAAAAACGTAAAATCGGAAGGTGTGTTTCCTTTGATCAGAAGCATGACAGGTTACGGCAGGGGAGAAGCGACGTTCGGCAGCCGTTCCGTTACCGTGGAGGTACGGTCGGTGAACAACCGCTATCTGGACTGTTCGGTAAAGCTCCCGCGCATCTATATCTTTGCCGAGGACGCGATCAAAAGCCG
The DNA here is from genome assembly GCA_964627025.1 of uncultured Oscillospiraceae bacterium. Lineage (GTDB taxonomy): Bacteria > Bacillota > Clostridia > Oscillospirales > Oscillospiraceae > JAEWRY01. The sequence goes on from CAZVHV010000125.1 coordinate 3,958, forward strand.
CGTGCAAAGCAGCATTTCCCGCGGCAAGGTGGACGTATATGTGACCATCGACAGTTCCGGGGCGGACAAAGTCTCCATCTCGGTCAATCAGCCGGTGGCGGACGCATACTTTGCGGCGCTCACCGCCATGCGCGAGCGGTACGGCCTGCGGGACGATTTGTCAGTCTCGCTTCTTTCGCGGTTTTCCGATGTGCTGCTGGTGGAAAAGACCCCGGAGGACCTTGAGGCCGTGGCGGCGGAGATCTGCAGTGTGCTGGATATGGCGCTGGCCGATTTTACCGCGATGCGGGAGCGGGAGGGAGAACGGCTTGCGGATGATATCCGCAGCCGGGCACTCACCATCCTCAGCCTTGTCGGCACGGTGGAGGAGCGTTCTCCCAAGACTGTGGCGGAGTACCGGGCGCGCCTGGAAGCCCGCATGGCCGAAGTGCTGCAGAATACGCAGATCGATGAGAGCCGTATTCTGACCGAGGCCGCGCTCTTTGCCGATAAAATTGCGGTGGATGAGGAAACGGTGCGTCTGCGCAGCCATGTGAGCCAGCTTTCCGAAATGCTGGATAAGGGCGGGGCAACGGGACGGAAGCTGGACTTTCTCATCCAGGAATTCAACCGCGAAGCGAATACAATCGGCTCCAAATGCAACGATACCGAACTTACCCGAATGGTATTGGATCTCAAAGCGGAGATTGAGAAGATCCGCGAACAGGTACAAAATATCGAGTAAGGAGATGGTTTTTTGAAACTGATCAATATTGGATTTGGAAACATGGTCTCTGCCGGCCGTTTGATTGCCATTGTCAGTCCCGAATCTGCACCCATCAAACGCATCATACAGGATGCACGTGACCGCGGTTCTCTCATTGATGCTACCTACGGGCGCCGGACCCGCGCGGTCCTCATTATGGACAGTGACCACATCGTTCTGTCCGCGCTCCAGCCTGAAACGGTGGCTGGACGGCTTACCAACCGTGAGGCCGAGCCCGCGGCAGAGGAGGAAAACGAGGAATGACGGCAGGGAAGAAAACACACGGACAGCTCATCGTCATTTCGGGTCCTTCCGGCGTGGGCAAAAGCACGGTGATCGCGGAGCTTCTGAGTACGCGCACAGACATCCACTTCTCGGTTTCCTTTACCACCCGCGCGCCCCGTATCGGCGAGGAAAACGGTGTGAATTACTACTATGTCGGCCGGGCGGAATTTGAGCGCATGATCACGGACGGCGAGTTGCTGGAGTATACCGAA
>CAZVHV010000126.1:0-585 GCA_964627025.1 uncultured Oscillospiraceae bacterium
TCTTCTCCAGCATGTATTCCTTCGGGATCCCTTTTTCCCTCTCAATGAGGTCGATGGCGGCGAAGAACTCCTTGCCGTCCATCTCGTTCATCTTCTGTGCTTTTGTGACCTTTTTAGCCATTGCAATGCTCTCCTTGTCTGCGGGGCGGGCGCAAATTCCGGCCCCGGCCCTGATTAAAACTCTACGTGCAGGCGCACCTGGGCGACTTCCTTTTTCCCGAACGTCACCTCTCCCCCGGGAAGGGCGATCGTGACGCTGCCGTCCTCGCCGTAAGCTTTGAGGGTGCCGGTGAAGTCCTTGCGGCCCTCGTGGGCGCGGTACAGCCGGACCTCCACCGCCGCGTCCGGGAAGGCGGCGAAATGCGCGGGCTTTTTCAGCACGCGGTCGGCGCCGGCGGAGGAAACTTCCAGGATATAGCTGCCCTCGATGGGGTCGGCCTCGTCCAGCGCGTCGGACAGCGGCCGGCTGACCGCCTCGCAGTCGTTGATGGAAATGCCGCCCGGCTTGTCGAGATAGACCCGCAGATACCAGCTGCCGGCCTCCTTGAGATACTCCACATCCCAGAGCTCGCAGCCGTTTGCGGC
>CAZVHV010000126.1:595-5123 GCA_964627025.1 uncultured Oscillospiraceae bacterium
ATGGGGGCCGCCAGGGCCGCCACGGTATCGGCCACTTTCGCCATCGTTTTCCCTCCCTCGTTTTTAATTTCCATAAATTTACAGACCCGGTTTTTTACAAAAGAAAGAGCGGGGCGGGCCCCACTCTCAAACGGTTACTTACTTGAACAGGGCCGATTATACCATAAAAATACCCATTACGCAAGTGTTTTTTCACATTTCCGGCCAGCGGATCACCCGGTCGGCGGCGGCGAGGGCCTCGGGTTCGTGGGCGGTGAAGAGGACGGGGGTGCCGAGGGCGCGGATGCGGGCGAGGATGCGGTCGCGGCACGCGGCGTCCACCCCGGCGAAGGGCTCGTCGAGGACGTAGAGCCGCCCGCCGAGGGCGAGGGCCCGCGCCAGGGCCAGCCGCCGCGCCATGCCGCCGGACAGGGCGTCGGGATAGGCGTCCTCCTCGCCGGTCAGCTCGGCGAGGGCGAGCCAGGCCCCTTCCTCCCCCCTCCGGCTTTTGGGCAGGACGTCGGCGATGTGCTGCCGGACGGTGCGCCACGGGAAGAGGCGGTTCTCCTGGAAGAGGAAGGCGATCTCGCCGGGCGCGATGCCGGTGACCGTGCCGGCGTCGGGGCGCTGCAGGCCGCACAGCACGCGCAGGAGGGTGGTCTTGCCGCAGCCCGACGGGCCGGCGAGGGCGGTGAGGCCGGTCTCGGGGAGTTCCAGGGAGAAGTCGCGCAGGACGGTCTTGCCGCCATAGGCGACCGAAATATGCTCCATCCGGATCAAAGCGCCCGCCTCCCCTCTCCCATGCGCCGGAACGCCGCCCCCAGGCCCCACTCGACGAGGAAGCTCAGGGCGATGACCGCCAGCGTCCAGGCGAAGAGGGCGGGGGTCTCGAGATAGATTTTGGAATAATAGACCTGCGTCCCCACGGCCAGCGGGGGCAGGCAGAGCACCTCGGCGGCCACGCCGGCCTTCCACGCGAGGCCCAGCGCGGTGCGGCACCCGCTGGCAAAGTAGGGCAGCACCGAGGGGAGGTAGACGATGCGGAGGGTCTTGCCCCGGCCGAAGCGGTAGGCCGACGCCAGCTCCAGGAGCTGCGGGTCGGTCTGGCGGATGCCCGCCGAGACGCTGCCCCACACCACGGGCAGCACCATCAGGGCCGAGATGACGGCCGGCACCCGGCCGGTCCGGACCCAGAGCAGCACCAGAATGATAAAGGAGGCGACCGGGGTGGCGCGCACCACCCGCACCGCGGGGGCGAGCAGCAGGTCGGCCCGGCGGGAGGCGGTGGTGAGCACGGCGATGGCCGCGCCCAGCGCCACCCCGGCGGCGAAGCCGCCGAAGATGCGCAGCAGGGTGGCGCCGGTGGTCCGCCAGAAGAGGGGGGCCGCCACGAGGTCGCGCAGGGTGGCGAACACGGCGGCGGGGGCGGGGAGCAAAAAGGCCCTGCCCCGCGCGAGGACACCGAGCAGGGCGGCGTAGTCGCCCGTCCGGACGCCGGCGGCGAAGGCCGCTTCCACGGCCTCGCGCGCCACCGCCATGGAGGCGAGCTGCCATACCCACAGCCAGAAGGCGGCGGGCAGGAGGGCCCTCCCGAGCTTACGGCATATAGTAGAACGCATCGTCGGGATTCGAGCCTCCGATCGAGGCGGGGTTGGCGTTGTAGAGGACTTCATAGTAGTCCTGCATGCTGTCGCGGGCGTCCCGGCCGGTGATGCAGACGAGGTTGCACTGGGGGATGGCCTGCTCGGCGATGGCCGCGCTGGGGGTGATGCCGTACTGGGCCACCAGCGTGGCGGCGTCGGCCGGGTTGTCGCGCACATAGGCGATGGAGTCGGCGTACTCCTTCAGGAAGGCGTTCACCACGTCATGGTGCTCCTGGGCGAAGGCGGTGCGCACCACGACGCAGCCCATGGTGAGCTGGCCCTGCGGGGCGGTCTTGTCCCACTCCTCCGAGAGGTCGAGGGCGGCGCGGAGCTTCCCGCCCGCGGCGGCGTCCTTGACCAGCACGGCGGTGGCGGCGGGGACGGGCAGCATGCAGACGTCGGCCGTGCCGGCGAGCATCATGGAGCTGACCTCGTCGGTGGTCTTCCAGACGATCTTCACGTCCTTGGCCGGGTCGAGGCCGTTCTCCTTGAGCAGGTAGTTGAGCACGTATTCGGGGTTGGCGGCCTGCCCGCTGGCATAGATGGTCCTGCCCTTCAGGTCGGCCATGCTGTGGATGGTGTCGCCGCGCTCCAGGATGTGGAGCACGCCGAGGGTGTTGACGGCGGCGATCTGCACCAGTCCGTCGCTTTTGTTATAAAGGGTGGCGGCCAGGTTGGTGGCGACGGCGGCGATGTCGGCCTCGCCGCTCGTGAGCTTGGCCACGATCTCATCGTTGGTGGCCGAGAGGGTGACGTTGTAGGCGTTGGCGGTGGTGCCCGCGTCGTTGTCGGCCATCAGCTTGGCGGCGCCCACGCCGGTGGGGCCGACGAGCAGGGCCAGGTTCACCGCGGGGCGGTCGCCGCCCGTGGGCTGGGCCGATTCGGTGGGCGACGGGGCGGCCGAGGGCGAGGGCGAGGCGGCGGTTCCGCCGTTGCATCCGGCCAGCACGCCGGTCAGAAGCGCGAGTGTGGTCATGAGGGTGAGAAGGCGTTTCATAACTCAGTTCCTTTCTTTCGTTCCGGTCAGGCGGCCGAAATCCCGTCTTTCATCCGACGGAGGACAGTTTGAGTATAGCCGAGCCGCCCGGAAAAATCAAGCGCGCCCGCCCCGGCGGGGAAAGAAAAGGCGGGCGACGGCGCAACTTTTTCTTGCCGAAACCGGTCAAATCGGATATACTGTTGAGCGGCGCTTTTCAGTTGACATAATACGAATCCGGAAGGGAGTTTTTCCCGTTGACACAGACACAAAAGCGAAAGGCCCGGGCGAGGCGGCGGATCGGCCGCGCGCTCTACCGCGCCCTGGTCGGCCTCTCCCTGGTCATCGTGGTGGTGTTCTGCGCGTTCAAGCTGGCGGTCCGCACGCCGGCGCAGAAGCCCGCCCTCGCGGCCCAGGCGGGAACGGCCACCGACAACCCCGACACGGCGGACATCGACGAGAGCAAGCTCGCCCCCTCCTCCCTCACGCGCAAGGAGGAGTACTACACCTTCCTGCTGGCGGCGAGCGACGACGGCAACGGCAACGCCGACACCATCATGCTCCTCTCCTACGACGTGAAGGCGCAGAAGGTGGGGGTGGTCTCCATTCCGCGCGACACGCTGGTGGACACCACGCGGAGCAGTCCCAAGCTCAACGCGGCTTACGGCGGCGGGCCGGAGGAGCTGGAGTCCGCGGTGCGCGATCTGGTGGGCTTCCCCATCGACTACTACCTCACGGTGGACATGAACGCCTTCAAGGCCCTGGTGGACACGGTGGGCGGCGTCGATTTCTACGTCCCCATCAACATGAACTACGACGACCCCACCCAGGACCTCTCCATCCACTTCACCGAGGGGATGCGCCATCTGGACGGCCAGGAGGCGCTGGAGGTGGCCCGTTTCCGCAAGAACAGCGACGGCACCGGCTACCCCGACTCGGACATCAGCCGCACCGCCACCCAGCAGAAGCTGCTGACCGCCATGGCCAAAAAGGTCCTCTCGTGGTCCAGTATCTCCAAGATCAAGGACTTTACCAATATTTTCGCCTCCTATGTGGAGACCGACCTGTCGGCCAGCGACATGAGCTGGTTCGCCGCGCAGGCGCCCAAGGTGGACCCGGACGCGGGGGTCACCTGCGCCACCCTCCCGGGCGACGGCACGGTCCACTACCGGGGCGCCTCCTGGTGCTACCAGCTCGACCCGGACGAGACCCTGAACATCCTCAACCGGCTGGTCAACCCCTATACCACCGACCTCACCCCGGACATGCTCAACATCCTCCAGGTCAAGTGAAAACGAAACGCCCTTCCCCGCTGCCGGGGAAGGGCGTTTTTCCGCGTCAGCGGCGCCGGAAGAGGGCGGAGGCCGCCTTGACGAGCTCGCAGACGACGAGGGGGGTCACGGCGAGGGCGAGGACCACCAGCCACTCCACGGCGCTCATGGCGGTGACCGAGAACACGCGCCGGAGGACGGGGACGGTCAGGACCGAGACCTGCATCAGCATGCCCACCACGAACGCCTTGTTCATGGCCGGGTTGGAGAAGACGCCGATGCGGAAGAGGGACTGGCGCTCGCTGCGCACGTCGTAGGCGTGGAAGAGCTGGCACATGGCGAGGGTGGCGAAGGCCATGGTGTTGGCGGTGGCGTTGGCCTTGCCCGGGTCGCTGAGGACGTAGTCGCCGAGGTAATAGGCGGTCAGGGTGAGCAGGCCCACCATCGTGCCCTGCCAGGCGAGCCGGAAGGAGAAGCCGCCCGAGAAGAGGCTCTCCCGGGCGTCGCGGGGCTTCTGCCGCATGACGCCCTCCTCGACGGGCTCCATGCCCAGGGCCAGGGCCGGCAGGGAGTCGGTGACCAGGTTGAGCCACAGCAGCTGCACCGGGATGAGGGGCATCTGGTGGAAGTTGAAGACGGTGGCGAAGAAGATGGTGATG
>CAZVHV010000127.1:0-5085 GCA_964627025.1 uncultured Oscillospiraceae bacterium
ACTGGCGGACGGCAGCGTACAAACCGTCTTTGATCTGCGGGACATGATGGAACTGGTCGATACCCACCTGGGCGACGATGCACGCCGGTGGCTGGAGGATCATCTTTCTGAAAGCGACGATCAGGAATACATCGCCGATCTGGAAGATGAAATCAAAAGCCTGAAGGATCATCGCCGTGATGTAATGACAGCCCTGCGGGAGGCGTCGGAGACCATCGCTGCGCTCATCCGGGAAAAAGAAATCGACCGGAAGCAGTTGTCCACGGCTGCGGGAAAGATCGGGACAATCACTTGGAGAGAGTTGAATGTATGAAGAGAACTACCAGGCGCTGGCCAACGCCATCATCGTGCAGGCGGTGAAGGATTTCCGGCCAGCATATCGCAGGCTGAAGCGGCACCCGAACGACAAGCTGGCGCAGGACACGGTCCGGGAGATCACGCAGTTCTTCTGTTCCGACTACTTCTGCGCCTTGAGCGATCTGGACGGTCCGGCGCTTCTAAATCGAATCATAAGGGAAATGGATGAGAAATATGCAAAGAAATGACTTACACGAATATCAGAACTACTGCGTGGAATTCCTGAAAACGCACCCGGAAGCCATGCTGATCCTCGAAATGGGCCTCGGCAAATCGGCGGTGAGCCTGACCGCCATTCTGGACCTGATGTTTGACAGTTTCGACGTGAGTAAGGTGTTGGTGATCGCACCCTTACGTGTGGCGAAAACAGTCTGGCCCGAGGAACGTGACACCTGGAAGCATGCGCACTTCCTGAATATGTCCGTGATGGTGGGCAGCGCAAAGCAGCGGGAAGCGGCCCTGCACACCCCGGCAGATGTATACGTCATCAACCGGGAAAATGTAAAATGGCTGACCGATTATCTGGAAAAGCATCATACGCCCTGGCCCTTCGATATGGTGGTGATCGACGAGCTCTCCAGTTTCAAAAATCATCAGAGCCAGCGCTGGAAGGCGCTGCGGAAGGTGCGTCCCCAGATCAAACGCATGGTGGGCCTGACAGGTACACCTGCCAGTAATGGACTGGTGGACCTGTGGGCGGAGACGTTCCTGATCGACGGAGGTGTCCGCCTTGGCAGGTTCATCGGCAGGTATCGGGAGGCATACTTCAAAGCAGCGGGCATGAATCCGTATACCGGAGTGGTGTTCAACTACGTGCCGCTGCCCGGCGCGGAGGAAGCGATCTACAGCCGGATCGCGGATATCAGCGTCAGCATGAAGGCGCTGGACTACCTCGATATGCCAGAGCAGGTGATGGTCAATCACTACGTGGACATGGAGCCCGCCGAGCGGGAACTGTATGACGCCATGAAAAAGGAACTGCTGGTGGAGATCGGCGACGAGACCATCGACGCCGCCAATGCAGCGGTCCTGTCCGGAAAACTGCTGCAGATGGCAAACGGCGCGATCTACAACGCCGACCGGCAGATGCGCGTCATTCACGACCAGAAGCTCATGATGCTTGCTGACCTGATCGAGCAGGCCAACGGGCAGAACGTCCTGGTGGCGTACTGGTATCAGCACGATCACGAACGCATCCGGGAATACCTGACGGAACTGGGGTATCATCCACGGGATCTGAAAAGCGATCAGGACATCGCCGACTGGAACGCGGGCAAGATCCAGGTCGGATTGATTTCCCCGGCCAGCGCCGGTCACGGCCTGAACATCCAGCGCGGCGGGCATATCCTGATCTGGTTTTCGCTGGTGTGGTCGCTGGAAATGTATCAGCAGACAAATGCCCGCCTCTGGCGGCAGGGACAAAAAGAGGTGGTGACGATCCATCATATCGTGACGCGAGATACGGTGGACGATGATGTTCTGGATGCCCTGAAGCACAAGGACACGACCCAGCAGAATCTCATCTCCGCTGTGAAGGCCCACCTGACAATCTGAGTCAATCTAATGGCAATCCGAGAAACAATCCATATTTTTCGGAGGTAGATGCCATGAGCATTATGTGGAAGTATCTGGACAAGCGGTCGGCGACGATCGCGGCGATCAAGGATTACGATTCGATGCAGTTCATTATCAACAGCACGGATGACGAGATCAAACGGACCTATGAGAAAATGACCAGCATCGGCAGCCCGAAATGGGACGGTATGCCGAGGACCCATAATCCGCAGGCTGGTGAGGAACGCCTGATCAACGCCATTTCGGAGATCGACATCCTGAAAGAGCGATACCGGCAGGCAGTCGAATATATGGACTGGTTCAAACCGGCATGGGAGCAGCTTTCGGATGACGACCGGTATTGCCTTGAGACCTTTTACGGCGACGGGAATACTTACGGCAGCAGCGCCGCCTATTACATCGCCGAATACCTGCATGTCGAACAGGCGACGGCCTATAAGCGGAAGAACCGCGCTCTGGACCGTTTGACGGTGCTGCTTTTCGGCAAATCCTGAGTTTCGTGTCCAAAACGGGATAAACTCTCCATTGCGGTTTCTGATATGCTTATATCATGAAAAACCGGGCCTCGGAGGGATTTCCTTCCGGGGCTTTTGTGATGAAAGGACGAAGCAGTATGTTTGAAAAAGTCAACCCTTCGCATCCGGACAAGCTGACGGACCGCATTGCCGGAGCGATTGTGGATATCGCCTATGCGCAGGTTGCCGATCCCCGCATCGCGGTGGAAGTCCTTCTGGGACACGGCATCTGCCACATTATCGTGGAAACAGATATCGCATTGCCGCCTTATGAAATCGAAGCCGCCGTCGAGCGGATCGCCGGAAAAGTGGCGGTCGATTATGTGGAGGTAGCGCAGGATCGCCATTTGGCAGAAAACCAGGAGCATGGATTCCGCTGCGGCGATAACGGGATTTTTAAAGGTGTGCCTGTGACGGATGAGCAGAAAGAGCTCACCAGAATCGCCAAGGATCTGTATGAGCAGTACGGCTGCGACGGGAAATACGTTCTGGACGTGGACCGCCTGATCATCTGCCAGAGTAACGCGCCGACTGAAATTCTCCGGATGTTTTACCCCCATGCGGAGATCAATCCGTTGGGCGACTGGACAGGTGGTACGGACGTGGACACCGGCGCTACAAACCGGAAACTGGGCAGCGACATGGCGGACAGCGTCACGGGTGGCGGGCTCCACGGGAAGGACCTGTCCAAGGCGGACATAAGCGTGAACATCTGGGCCTGGCTCAAGGCACAAGAGACGGGCGAACCTGTGGAGGTCTGCTGTGCCATTGGCGACGACACTGTCGGCGGCGTGCCCTTCAGTGAGATCGTGGAGACCGCCCGCACGTACATCAACCAGGTCGGCGGCTTCGAGCGCTTTGCCGAGTGGGGGCTGGTGCGCTGATGCCTGCCAAGCCCAAGGTGCCCTGCAAGCACCCCGGCTGCCCAGCCTTGGTCCCTTCCGGCAGCAAGTACTGCGATGCCCACAAGGCACTGCACCCTGAGGAGGTGCGGTCCGCTGCCCGCCGAGGCTACGGCAGTGCATGGCAGAAGGCCAGCAGGCAGTTCCTCCGGGACGTTCAGCCTCTATGCCAGGAGTGCATGAAGCAAGGCCGGTACACAAAAGCCACCGTCGTCGATCACATCATTCCCCATCGCGGGGATGAAAAACTATTCTGGGATCAGGAGAATTGGCAGGGATTGTGTAAACGCTGCCACGATCAGAAAACCCGGAGAGAGGATCAGACGCCGACGTATCATTATTGATGGGACCGGGGGCCGGGGTCTGATCTCTGTGGGGCCTTCCCTAAAAGACCGCCGCCCCCTCTCGCGTTAAAATCCGCGAAATTCATAGGCCGGGGGGTCCAGCGGCCTGCCCGCGAAATCACAAAACGCCCATAGGACCCGCAAAACCAATAGAAAAACAGCCGTTTTCCGCATAAAAACCGCATGACAGCAGGCAGTGATGGAGCCGTTTCCACCGCTGCCTTTTCTCATGGAGTTTCGTGTCAACCGCAGGCGGCCCGCGAAGGTTTCGTGTCAGGAGGAAAGAGATGGAAGATCAGGATATCAGCAGTTTTCTGGCCGCCTGCGCGAAGCAGTTCTGCCCGTGGTGCGGAACGCCGGTGGACAGAAATCCAAACGGCAGACCGAAGAAGTTCTGCTCGGATAAATGCCGGTATGACTTTTGGAACTACGAGAAACGGCATAAGGCCGAGAAATTAGAAATGGAGGCAAGGCTCAATGAAAACCGCTGAACTGAAGGTGCTGCCGGTCACCGTACTGAAACCGGCTGAATACAATCCCCGCAAAAAGCTGAAGCCCGGCGATAAGGAATATGAAAAGATCAAGAATTCCATCGAGGAGTTTGGCTTTGCCGATCCGCTGGTGGTGAACGCGGACATGACGATCATCGGCGGACATCAACGCCTGACGGTTGCGCTCGATCTCGGGTACACCGAGGTGCCCTGCGCCGTGGTGGATATCGATAAAACCCGCGAAAAGGCGCTGAACATCGCGCTCAATAAAATCACCGGCGCGTGGGATGAAAACCTGCTGGCGGATCTCCTGAAGGACATTCAGGATTCCAACTTCGACCTGGGCTTCACCGGCTTCGATCCTCCGGAGATCGAGACCCTGTTCAATAAGGTCCATACGAAGGACGTGGCCGAGGATGATTTCGACGTGGAAGCGGAACTGGCGCAGCCTGTGTTCTCGAAGCTGGGCGACCTGTGGTGCCTCGGCCCGCACCGGGTGATCTGCGGCGACTCCACCGGCGAAGAGGTATACACCCGCCTCATGGACGGGCAGAAGGCAAACCTTGTTCTGACCGATCCCCCGTACAACGTGGACGTCGAAGAGACCGCAGGCAAAATCATGAATGACAATATGGCCGACGAGGATTTCTACAACTTCCTGCTTTCTGCTTACCGCTGCATGCACGCCAACCTGGCCGACGACGGCAGTATCTATGTGTGGCACGCGGATACGGAAGGGCTGAACTTCCGCAGAGCATTTAAGGACGCGGGTTTCTATCTGTCCGGCTGCTGCATCTGGAAAAAAAACGCGCTGGTCCTCGGGCGGTCGCCATTCCAATGGATTCACGAACCCTGCCTGTTCGGTTGGAAGCAGACCGGCAAGCACCAGTGGTACTCCGAC
>CAZVHV010000128.1:0-5068 GCA_964627025.1 uncultured Oscillospiraceae bacterium
CCACCCGGTTTTCTATTCTCCGTCTTCGGCCATACGCCGGAGCCGGAACTCAAAAGGTCTATTCCATTGTCAGGGGGTGAAAGAAACTCTTCTTTATCATATCATCTGCCCCGCCCTTTGTCCACAGACTTTTCCGCCTGCCGCCGAACCGCCCTTCCGCTTAGCGCTCCGGCTCCTCCAGGGCGTGCTGCAGCTTCGCGAGCGCCCGCTTTTCGATCCTGGAGACATAGCTCCGGCTGATGCCGCACTGCGCGGCGATCTCCCGCTGGGTGCGGGGCACGGTGTTGCAGAGCCCGTACCGCAGGGTGATGATCATGGCCTCGCGCGGCGTCAGACAGCGTTCCACGCAGCGGCGCACCCTGGCGCAGCAGTCTCTGGCGTCCAGCACCTCCAGCATGTCGTCGTCCACGCTGATGACATCCATCAGGGAGAGGGAGTTGCCGTCCTTGTCGGTGTCGATGGTATCGGAGAGGGACACCTCGCCCTGCAGCTTGCGCTGGCTGCGAAAATACATCAGGATCTCATTTTCGATGCACCGGCTGGCATAGGTGGCAAGGCGGACATTTTTATCCACCCGAAAGGTCGAGATCCCTTTGATGAGCCCGATGGTCCCGATGGAGATGAGGTCGTCCTGATCCCCCGACTGGGTGTAGTATTTTTTGATGATGTGGGCGACCAGACGGAGATTATGCTCAATCAGCTTGTTGCGCGCCTCCAGGTCGCCGGCTGCGAAGCGCTCCAGATACATCCGTTCCTCCTTTGCCTTCAGCGGGCGCGGAAAGGAACCCCCTCCTCCGCCGAGCCGCAGGGCAAGGAACAGGCTGTTGAGCATGAGCAGGATCCAGGCCGTTATCATTGCGCCACCTCCGTCCTTTCATTTTATTCCGCCGCCGCTTGTCTCTATTTCCAGATTTTAAAAATTGCGCACCGGATACTTTTTCTCCTTTCCTCCACGCTTTACAAAAGAAAAAAGTTTAAAATATCCCCTGGGGGGGCTTGTGCGTCCGTTTTTGTGCTTCTATAATCGTACCCATATCAACAACACAGGAGGTCTCCGTTATGCATATGGCAGATGCGCTTCTCTCCCCGGCGGTCGGCGGGGCTATGTGTGCGGTGAGCGCCGCTGCGGTCGCTTATTCCGCCGTCAAGGTAAGCCGGGACCGGAATGCGGAAAAAAAGGTTCCGCTGATGGCCGTCGCGGGCGCGTTTGTGTTCGCGGCGCAGATGATCAACTTCACCATCCCCGCCACGGGCTCAAGCGGACATATCGGCGGAGGAATCCTGCTGGCGGCCATGCTCGGTCAGTTCCCGGCGCTGCTGTCCATTACGGCCGTGCTGATCATCCAGTGCCTGTTTTTTGCGGACGGCGGACTTCTGGCACTCGGCTGCAACATCTTCAACATGGGGGTCATCCCCTGCCTTCTGATCTACCCGCTTCTCTTCCGGCCCATTCTCCGAAAGGGATACAGCCGCAGCCGCATTGCGGCCGCCTCCATCTTTTCGGTCGTGGTCGGTCTTCAGCTTGGCGCCTTCGGCGTCGTACTGGAGACCCTCTTCTCCGGAATCACCGTGCTCCCCTTCCACACCTTTGTTCTGCTGATGCAGCCCATCCATCTGGCGATCGGACTCGTGGAAGGGATCGTCACCGCCGCCATCCTCAGCTTTGTTTATTCCATGCGCCCGGAGATCCTGGAGAGCTCCGTCGGCGGTACGGCGCTGGGCGGCGTATCCCTGAAAAAAGTCCTCGCCGTCTTCCTGCTGCTCGCCCTGATCACGGGCGGTGTCCTCTCCCTGTTCGCCTCTTCCAACCCCGACGGCCTCGAATGGGCCATGGAGCATGTGGCCGGCACGTCCGAGCTTACGGCAAAAGGCGGGGTCTTTGACGATGCCTCCGCGATCCAGGAATCCACAGCCTTCCTGCCGGACTACGACTACCCGTCGGCCGGGGAGGACGGCTCCTCTACCGGCACGACCGTGGCCGGCATCGCGGGCGGCGCCATGACCTTTGCCCTCGCGGGGGCGGCCGGGCTTCTCATCTCCAAGGCGAAAAAGAAAAAATCCTGTGCGTCCGTTTAAATCCTGAAAGGCCGAAAACCGCCGCCTACAGCAGGGCCGGCGGTTTTCGGACAAAGATTGCCTGCAAAGAGGGGGAAACAGTATGGCAGATATCCGCAGCAGCATACAGGCGATCTATTCTCTTGAGCAGCTGTCCGGTCTGGACACCTGCGTACACCGCCGCCATCCCCTCGTGAAGCTTCTCTCCTCGCTTGTGTTCCTCGCCGCGGTCGTCTCCTTCGGGCGTTATGCGCTCGGGCGGCTGATCCCCTATATCTTCTATCCCGCCGTCTTGATGTCCCTCTCCGAAACCCCCTGGAAGCTCGTCCTGAAACGGGCCGCGCTGGCCCTCCCCTTCGCGCTGCTGGCCGGATTCTCAAACCTCCTGTTCGACCGGGCGCCCGCCCTCGCCATCGGCGGTATCGTACTGAGCTTCGGGTTTCTCTCCTTTCTCACCATCCTCTACCGCACCTTTCTGTGCGTCACGGCGGTACTGCTTCTGGTGGCTGTAACCCCGTTCGCCGATCTGGCGGCGCAGCTCCGGCGGCTGCATGTCCCCAGAATCCTCGTCACGCTGTTTGAGATGACCTACCGGTATATCGGCGTGCTTCTGGAGGAGGCTTCCTCCCTGTATACCGCCTACCTGCTCCGGGCGAAACGGGAAAGCGGGCTGGACATGCGGCATATGGGGAGCTTCGTGGGGCAGCTGCTCATCCGCAGCTTCGACCGGGCGGACCGCGTATACAGCGCCATGAAATGCCGCGGCTATACGATCCGGGAGTTTCCCGGGAACAGAAGGCGGCTGGACGCGGCGGACTGGGTCTATCTTTTGAGCATCTGCGTACCCTGCATCCTGTTCCGTATTTTCAATGTCTCCGCGCTGATGACCGCGCTGACCGGGAGGCTGTTATGACAGAAGTAAACCATCTGACCGTCCGATATCCGGACGGCACGAAAGCGCTTGACGATATCAGCTTCCGCATCGCCGACGGGGAGAGCGTCGCGCTGGTGGGCGCGAACGGCGCGGGCAAGACCTCGCTCCTTCTGACCCTTGTGGGCGTGCTCCCGGCAGCAGCCGGCTCGATCCGCATAAACGGCACCGTCCTGAACCAAAGTACCCTCCGCGAGATCCGGCGTCAGGCCGGTCTGGTGTTTCAGAACCCGGACGATCAGCTCTTCATGCCGCTCCTCTGCGACGATATCGCCTTCGGCCCCAGAAACTACGGCATGGCCGAGGACGAGGTCGCGGCGCGGGTGGACCAGGTCCTGCGCCGGCTGGGCATCTGGCATCTGCGTGACCGTTCTTCGCTTCGCCTGTCCGGCGGGGAAAAACGGGTCGCCGCTCTGGCCACCGTGCTGGCCATGGAGCCCTCCCTGATGCTGTTTGACGAACCCACAGCCTTCCTCGATCCCAAGGCGCGGCGCAGGCTCATCGAGCTTTTGCGGCAGCTGCCGCACGAAAAGCTGATCGCCACCCACGACCTGACTTTCGCAAGAGCGGTCTGCAGCCGCGTCATCCTGCTCCGGGCCGGACGGCTCTTCGCGGACGGCCCACCCGACGACCTGCTTTACGACCAGGCGCTGATGGACCGCTGCGAGGTGGAAGCCATCGGCGCGGACTGTGCCGACACATGCCCGCTGCTCATGGAACGGAATCAAAAAGGCTCTGTCAGTTAAATTCTGACCGAGCCTTTTTCTTTTCGATGCGCACATCGTGTCCCCGTTTTTTACATATGACATTGCGTATGCTGCAAAAAACGACAAAATACGCCCATTGACCGTTTTTCTGTGCTGTGCTACACTAAAAAGGATAATTATAGGATATTTTTTGACATTTTGACTAAAAACCTTGACGAAAGCCGAACGGGAAAGAAACGAGGCTGATACCTTGATTTATCCGGCACATGTCCGCTGCGGCCCCGACGGATGCAGCTGCACACAGACGGTGGAAGAGCATTGCCGCAACACTGCCCGCTACGCATCCGATCTCAAGACCGCGGGATTGGGCCATACCGCGTTTTTGGCGGGTTTGCTTCATGACGCCGGAAAATTTACGATGACGTTTCAGAATTACATCACACGGGCGGCCGCGGGCGAAACGGTGCGGCGCGGCAGCGTCAATCACACCTTCGCGGGCGTGCGGCTGGCGCTGGAACGCTGGCATGCGCCAACCTGCGTGTCTTACCGGGACATGGCGTGTGAACTGATCGCTTTTGCGATCGGGGCGCACCACGGGCTGTTTGACTGCATCGGCCCGGAGGGGAAAGATGGTTTCCTTCACCGCATGACAGACGACCATATCTGCTACGAAGAAGCCGGGGAAAATTTCCTTGCGCACTGTGCCGGGTGGGACGAGCTGGACGGATTGTTCGATACGGCGGCGGAGGAGGTTGCCGCCGCGGTCGGGCGGTGCAAGCAGTATGTAACGTCGGAGCCGGAACTGCGGTTTTTGATCTCCCTGATGGCTCGCCTGCTCTTGTCCGCGGTGATCGACGCGGACCGGCGGGACACGGCGGAATTCATGTGCGGACGGCTTTTTCCGCAGCAGGACGCTGATATGCGCGCATGCTGGAAAAACCGCCTTGCCACCGTGGAAAAGCGCCTATTGGAAATGCCGGCCGACACGCCGATCAATCAGGCGCGGCGCGCGATTTCAGACCGGTGCCGCGCATCTGCGGACCAGGGCGGCGGAATTTACCGGCTTTCCGTCCCCACGGGAGGCGGCAAGACCCTTGCGACGCTGCGCTATGCGCTTGCAGCGGCTGCGCAGCATAAGAAAAGCCGGATCTTTTTCGTGGTGCCGCTGCTGAGCGTCCTGGAGCAGAACGCCGCGGTCATCCGGGACTATCTGAATGACGACAGCCTGATTCTGGAGCACCACTCCAATGTCGTCCGTACCGAGAACAGCAGCGGGGAACTGGACACAAACGAACTGCTCACGGAAACCTGGGATTCTCCGGTGGTGCTCACCACGCTGGTCCAGCTGCTGAACACCCTGTTTGCCGGCCAGACC
>CAZVHV010000129.1:0-4560 GCA_964627025.1 uncultured Oscillospiraceae bacterium
GTTCAGTTTTTAATAGACCTTATTTTAACACCTGACGGCGCAGTGTCAACCTTTTTGGCACGATTCTCCCGCTTTTGCGGTAAACCTACGAAATTTCCGCTTGCATTGCGGCACCCTGTGTGATATTATAATGTGCGTCCTACAACAGGTATGCCCATTCAGAGAAGACCGGGCTTGAAAGGAAAGATGATCTATGGGACCGCTTGCCATCGTACTCACCGTCATTCAGGTGATTTCCGGTATCGTTTTGACCGTCATTGTTTTGCTTCAGTCCGGTAAGACTTCCGGCCTCTCCGGCGCCATCGCCGGCGGCGCCGATACCTTCCTCTCCAAAAATAAGGCGAAGAGCTGGGATTCCAAGCTCGCCAGAGTGACGAAATATTTCGCCATCGGCTTTATGTTTCTGACCCTCCTCATCTGCATTCTGGTTTAATCCGCCTTTCCGCGCCCTCCCTTCCGGGGAGGGCGCTTTTTCATGCCGTCCAAAATATTCATAAAAAGGTCGGGGTTTATTCATAAAATCATCACATTGCATCTGCTATGATGGCTTCAGAAACTTCACCGGCTGGCGCCCCTTCTTCCCTGCGAGCCGTTATGAAAGGCAGGCCTGTGTATGATGCCGATCTTCTTCCGAAAGCCCCTTCGCCGGGCCGTCCTCTGCGCCGTTCTCCTGATCGGCCTCTCGTCCTATGCCCTGCTGCGCGTCTTCGTGCTGTCGGGGACGGGCGCGCCCTCCACGGTCACGCCGCCCGCCTCCACCCAGGACGCCTCCGGTCAGCAGCTCCCCTTTTCCCGCGCCGACCCCATCGTCAGCGACACCTCCTATGAGGACGAGAACATCCGCATCCGCATCGACACGGCGCACGAATACGACACCGATCTCTACGTCGCGGACATCCAGCTGGCCAGCCCGGACTATCTCAGGACCGCCTTCGCCAAAAGCACCTACGGCCGGAACATCCGGGACACGACCTCGGACATCGCCGCGGCCAACAGCGCCATCTTCGCGGTCAACGGCGATTCCTACGGCTCCCGCAGCGCCGGCTTCGTGCTCCGCAACGGCATCCTCTACCGGGACGCCGCCCGCGCCGCGGGCGAGGACCTGGTGATCGACGGCAGCGGGAATTTTTCCATCGTCAACGAGGACTATGCCAGCGCGCAGTCCCTCGCCGAGAGCGGCGCGCAGCAGATCTTCTCCCTCGGGCCGGCGCTGGTCAGCAACGGGCAGGTCTGCCTGACGCAGGACGGCTCGTCCGGATCGCGCAGCTCACGCACGGCGATCGGCCAGATCTCCGCCCTCCACTATCTCGTCATCGTCTCCGACGGACGGACGTCGGACAGCGCCGGGCTGTCGCTGCTCCAGTTGGCGCAGGAATTCCAGGCGCGCGGCTGCACCGTGGCCTACAGCCTCGGCGGCGGCGACTCCTCCGCCATGTGGTTCAACGGCAAGCTGCTCAACCACCCCGCGGGCCAAAATTCAGATACAGGCAGTAGCGTAAGCGATATTCTATACTTCGGGTATTGAAAACAGGGCACCGACGCGCGCGTCCTTCTCCAAGGACGGGCGCCTTTTTTTACAAAAATGTGGTATACTAAACCCGAACACTGAAATAAAGACAAAGGACGGACGTTATGGAGCAGACAAGCAGAGAGATCACCGGACGCTACCAGGCCGCCGGCAAGGGCTACGGCTTCCTCATCCCGGACGGCGGCGGGGAGGACTATTTCCTGCCCCCCGGGGCGGAGGGCGGCGCCTGGCACAACGACCTGGTTTCCGCGCTGCCCGACGCGCGGCCGCCGGAGGAGGGGCGCCGGACGGCGTCGGTGACCGGCGTCCTGACGCGCGGCAACCGGACGGTCACCGGCGTGCTCTACCGGCGCGGGCACGAGGTCTGGCTCACGCCGGACAACGACCGCCTCCCCTCCTCCATCCGCGTGGTGGGCCGCAGGGCGGGCGTGCGGGGCGGGGACCGGGCCGCCCTCACCATCACCAGCTTCGGCGGGCGGGGCGCGAAGCCCATGGGGGTGCTCGCCGAGGTCTTCGGCCGGACCGGGAACCGGGACGCCCGCTCCGCCGCCATCCTCTACAACTACGGCATCCGCCCCGACTTCCCCCCCGAGGTGCTCTCCGCGGCGGACCGGGTCCCGCGCGCGATCCCGCCCGAGGCCCTGCGCGGGCGGACCGACCTGCGCCAATCCCTTGTCATCACCATCGACGGCGCCTCGGCGAAGGACCTGGACGACGCGGTCTCCCTCGAACGGGACGAGGCGGGCCGCCCGGTCCTGGGGGTGCACATCGCCGACGTCAGCCACTATGTCCCCTTTGGCTCGCCCCTCGACGTGGAGGCCTGGACCCGGGGCACCTCGGTGTATTACGCCGACAAGGTCGTCCCCATGCTGCCGCCCGCCCTCTCCAACGGCATCTGCTCGCTGAACCCCGCCGAGGACCGGCTCACCCTCTCCTGCTTCATGGTGCTGGATGAGCAAGGCGCCGTCCTGGAGCACAAAATCGTCAAGAGCGTCATCCGCTCCACCCACCGCATGACCTATGAGGACTGCAACGTCCTCCTCGCGGGCGGCAGCAGCGCCCTGGCGGAGCGGTACGCCGATATTCTTCCCCTGCTCCGGAACCTCGCGGACCTCGCGGCCGTGCTGATCAAAAAGCGGCGGCTGCGGGGCGCCCTGACGCTGGAGACCCGCGAGGTGGCCGTGCGCTGCGACGCGTCGGGCGCGCCCGTCGGGGCCGAGATCCGGACGCAGGGCGTTTCCGAGTCGCTGATCGAGGAGTGCATGCTGTGCGCCAACGAGACGGTGGCCGAGCATCTCTTCACCCTGCAGAAGCCGGCCGTCTACCGGGTGCACGAAAAGCCGTCGGCCGACAAGACCGAGGCGCTGCGCACCCTCCTCGAGCCGCTGGGCTACAGTCTGCTGGACGCGGACAACTTTTCACTGCAAAAGGTGCTGGCGCAGGCGGAGGGAAAGCCCGAGGCCGGGCTCATCCACATGCTGGTCCTCCGTTCCCTCATGAAGGCGCGGTACGAGAGCGAGAACCTGGGGCACTTCGGGCTGGCGGCGAAGTACTACTGCCACTTCACCTCGCCCATCCGGCGCTACCCCGACCTGATGGTCCACCGCATCCTGACCGCCCTGCTGGAGGGCCGCCCGGAGAAAAAGCTCGCCTCGGCGGTGAAAAAGGCCGCCCTCCAGTCCTCGGAGCGCGAACTGGCCGCGGCGAACGCCGAGCGCGAGATCGAAAAGTGCTATTTAGCCGAATATATGAAGGGGCACGTGGGCGGGCGGTTCCACGGCATGGTCTCGGGCGTCGCCCGCTTCGGCCTCTTCGTGACCCTGGACAGCGGCGTCGATGGGTTCGTGCCCGCCGCCGCCCTGCCGAACGACGAGTACGCGTACGACGAGGCGCGCCTGACCCTCACCGGCCTGCGGACCAAAACGCGCTTCTCCTTCGGCATGCCCCTGGACGTGGTCTGCGCGGCCGCCGACCCGGACAGCGGGCAGATCGACTTCCGGCTTGCGTTCCCGGACGAAAAGGAATAGAATGGTGTCCAATGACTGTTGGAATGAGGGACTGCATATGTATCGTGAGAAGATCGAGGCCTATTTCGCGGGCCGGGAAGAGGAAGTGGCGGCCGTCGCCGCGCGCCTGATCGCCATCCCCAGCACGGCCGGCGCGGCAAAGCCGGGCATGCCGTTCGGCGAAGGGCCGGCCCGCGCGCTGGACGAGGCCCTGCGGATCGCGCGGGAGTTCGGGCTTTCCGCCGAAAACGTGGACGGCTATGTCGGCACCGCAGATCTGAACGACAGGGAGACCGCCCTCCATATCCTCACCCACCTCGACGTGGTGGACGCGGGCGCGGGCTGGACGGTGACCGAGCCCTTCGAGCCCAGGGTGATCGACGGCCTGCTCTACGGGCGCGGCGCCGACGACGACAAGGGGCCGACCGCAGCCGCCCTCTTCGCCCTGCGCGCCGTCAAAGAGCTCGGCTTCCCCCTCTCCTCCAACGCGCGCCTCATCATGGGCACCGACGAGGAGAGCGGCTTCCGCGACATCGACTATTATTACGCCGGGCATCCCTACGCGCCCTGCACCTTCTCCCCGGACGCGGGCTTCCCCCTCATCCACATCGAGAAGGGGCACTACCGCCCGCTCTTCTCCAAAAAGTGGCAGGCCGAAACCGCCCTGCCGCGCGTCCTCGCCGTCTCGGGCGGGCCACGCCTGAACGTGGTGCCGCCCGAGGCCAGGGCGACGGTGGCGGGGCTGACCGCGGCGCAGCTGGCTCCCTGCTGCGACACGGCCGCCCGGGAGACCGGCGCGCGCTTTACCCTCACCGACGGGGAGGGCGTGACCGGGATCCTTTGCGCCGGCGCCGGCGGGCACGCCGCGGAGCCGGAGAAGGCCAACAACGCGCTGACCGCCCTGCTCGGTCTGCTGGCCGCCCTGCCGCTCGCTTCCTGCGAAAGCACCGACGCGGTGCGCGCGCTGCACGCCCTCTTCCCGCACGGGGACACGGCGGGCGCCGCGCTGGGCGTCGCCCAGAGCGA
>CAZVHV010000129.1:4570-5063 GCA_964627025.1 uncultured Oscillospiraceae bacterium
GACGACCTCTCCGGCGCGCTCACCCTGGCCTTCACCCGGCTCACCCTGGACGAGACCGGCTTTGAGGCGCGCTTTGACAGCCGCACCCCTCTCTGCGCCGACGACGAAACCTGCCGCGCGGCCGCCGAGGCCGCCCTGCGGAAACACGGCATCGCCGTGACGGGATTTGCCGAACTGGGCAGGCCCCACCACACGCCGGCCGATTCGCCCTTCGTCCGGACCCTGCTCGGCTGCTACGAGTCCTACACGGGCGAGCGGGGGGACTGCATCGCCATCGGCGGCGGGACCTATGTGCACGACATCCCCGGCGGCGTGGCCTTCGGCTGCTCCATGCCCGGCTTCGATTCCGGCCTGCACGGCCCGAACGAACGGGTCAGGCTCGCCGACCTCCTGCTCTCCTGCAAGATCTTCACCGAGGCGATTTTACGCATCTGCGGCGCGCAATAAAAAAAGCGGGAGCCTGCCGTTCGGCAGACTCCCGCTTCATTTTGCG
>CAZVHV010000130.1:0-5052 GCA_964627025.1 uncultured Oscillospiraceae bacterium
GGGTCAGCTACGACGGGCCTTCCGGTCTGGTCACCATCGACGGAAAAACGCACCACGCGATCCGGGATATCTACCTGCTGAAGTGCGACGAAAACCACAACATCACGGTGGAAGAGAAGTACGATCAGGTGGTCCCCAACTGGCTGTCCGACACGAAGGGCATCGACCTGACCAAGGAAGCACCGAACGAGCAGTACACGCCGCTCGATAATTGACGCAGGGATTCTGAGAACTAAGGCGTTCTGCGAATTAGTTCTCAGAATTTTTTTAAGAGGGAGAACCATGATAAGAGTATTGTATCAGTTTTGCGACAGCTTTTCTTTTTTGATCTTCTCGGCCGCAGGCTTGTCCATCATCTTCGGCATGATGGGGATCATCAATCTGGCGCACGGCGAATTTATGATGATGGGCGCCTACATCACCAGCATGCTGGCCGTCAGGCAGGTCCCGCTCCCGGTCGCCATTCTGGCGGGGAGCGTCGGGGTCGGCGTGTTCGGGCTTGTCATCGACCGGCTCGTCATGTGCCGGCTGTATGACAGAAAGCTGGACTCGGTGGTTGCGACCTGGGGCATCAGTCTGGTGCTGAGTCAGGGGGCGCAGGTGCTGTTCGGTTCGGCGATCAAAGGGGTCTCGACGCCCTTTTCCTCCGTCACCATCGGAAACGATCAGTTTTCGGTCTACCGGATCGTGCTGTTTCTCATTTCCCTGCTCCTGCTGGGCGGCATCTTCTATCTCTTCAACAGGACCGAGTTCGGCCTCCACGCGCGAGCCACCATGCAGGAATGCGACATCGCGGCGAGCCTGGGCGTCAACTCGGACAGGATGTACGCGCTGACCTTCGCGATCGGCTCGGCCCTGGCCGGCCTCTCGGGCAGCCTGTACGCGCCGACCATGACCATCGCGCCGAGCTACGGCAACAGCTTCATGATGCAGAGCTTCGTCACCGTGATCGTCGGCGGGGCCAATCCGCTGGTCGGCACCGTCTTCTCCGGCGCCGTGCTGGGCGTGGTCAACAGCACCCTGTCCATGCTGTTCGGCACCTTCTCGGGGAGGATCGGGCTGCTGGCCGTGGCCATCGTGTTCATCCGCATCTTCCCCACGGGCTTTTCCGGACTGGTGGAGAAGGTGAAGGCGGGGAGGTCGAGAGCATGAAGCCGGTCAAGCGCTTTTTCGGGCATTCGGAAAATGTTGCCGCGGCCCTGATGCTGGGCTTCCTCCTTTTTGTCCCCGCCATCCTGGGCGCCTATGAGACGAACAGCTATACCTACTACCTGACCTGTGTGATCCTGTCCTTCAGCATCACGCTGATCTGGGGCTTTACCGGGATCTTCAGCTTCGGTCAGGCGGCCTTCCTGGGGATCAGCGGCTACTCCTACGGGATCATCGCGCAGCTGCTCGGCACAAAGGTCGCCACCCCGCTCGCGGCCGTGCTCGCCCTGTGCATCGCCACCGCCGTCTCGGCCCTCATCGGATACTTCATGTTTTACGGCGGCATCAACGACGTCTTCGTGGGCCTCATCACTCTGTGCGTCACGCTGGTGCTGGAGACCTTTATGGGCCAGACCTCGGGGAGCCAGTGGCAGATCGGGAAGGTCAAACTGGGCGGCTACAACGGGCTGAGCAAGATCCCGATGCTGCAGTTCGGCGGCTTTAAGTTCGACGCGGTGGGATTTTACTATTTCGTGCTCCTCATCACCGCCGCCGTCTATCTGGCGCTGCGCCATATCCAGAGGTCCGGCGTCGGCTATTCCCTCGTCGCCATCCGCGAAAACCGGCAGAGGAGCGAGCTGTTCGGCTACAACATCAAGCTGATCCAGACCCTCGTTTTCGCGGCGGGCGGGGCGCTGGCCGGACTTTCCGGGATCCTCTACGCCGCCTGGGGCAACTACATCACCCCGGCGAGCATGTCGCTGGAGAGCTCCACCATCCCGGTCATCCTTGTGGCCGCGGGCGGCCGGAAAAATGTGACGGCGGCCATGCTCTTTTCCTTTTTTTATTACTGGCTCTCCCGGACGCTGTCCGCGACGGGCAGTCAGTATGCCCTGATCGTTCTGGGCATTTTCCTGGTCCTCGTCATTCTGTTCGTGCCGGAAGGCTTCCTGGCGCTGATCTTTCAGAAGCTGGACCGCGCCGAAGGGAGGGCGGAGTAATTGCAGAAACTGGAGAAGCGGGACCGGCCGCTGCTGGAGCTTGCGGGGGTCTCGAAGCAGTTCGGCGGCATCCACGCCGTCGAGGACTTCAGCCTGACCATTCGGGAGGGGGATCTGCACTGCCTGATCGGCCCGAACGGCGCGGGCAAAACCACCGTCTTCAAGCTGATCACCGGGCTCTATCCCGTTTCCGCCGGGAAGATCCTGTTCCGGGGGAAGGACATCACACATCTGCCCTCCTTCCGGAGGATGCGCAGCGGGATCAGCATCAAGATGCAGATCCCGGGCGTGTTCGAGGGGCTGACCCTGCGCGAGAACCTGCGGATCGCCATGCAGAATTTTGTGCCGCCCCGCCGGATGGACGAGGAGATGGACAGGCTCATCGACCTGCTGAAGCTTGAATCGCTGGGGAACCCGCTGGTGAAAAATCTGTCCCACGGGCAGCAGCAGTGGCTGGAGATCGCGATGGCCCTGGCCTCCGGGCCCGAGCTGCTCCTGCTGGACGAGCCGGCGGCGGGCATGGGGACGGAGGAGACGAAATTCACCGCCGAGCTCATCAAAAAGCTGAATGAAACGGGGATCGCCATTTTCTTTATCGACCATGACATGGACTTTGTGAGCGAGCTCGCGAAAACGGTCACGGTGCTGCATTTCGGCAAAAAGTTCGCCGAGGGCACCGTCCGGGAGATCAAGAGCAACGAGGCGGTCAAGCAGATTTATCTCGGAAATGTGTAAGAGGAGAAGGATATGTTAAAGGTCGAGAATGTTGCAGCCGGCTACAAAAAAGTGATGATCCTGAAAGACGTCTCCATCCGGGTGGAGCGGGGGGAGATCGTTTCCATCATCGGCCGGAACGGCGTGGGGAAAAGCACCTTCATGAAAACGGTCATCGGACTTTTGCCGGCGGAGCAAGGCTCCATCCGGTTCGACGGCAGGGACGTCACCAAGGCCAGGGCCTACAGCCGCGCGAAAGCGGGCATGGGATACGTCCCCCAGGGACACGGCGTTTTCCCCGCGCTGACCGTGGAGGAAAACCTGCGGATGGGGAAGCTGATCAACCTGAAGGGGCAGTCGCCGCATTTCGACTTGGTCTATCACTATTTCCCAAGACTCGCGGAGCGCCGGAAGCAGATGGCGGGCACCATGAGCGGCGGAGAACAGGCCATGCTCTCCATCGGCCGCGTGCTGGTGGGACAGCCGAGCATCCTTCTGCTCGACGAGCCGAGCGAAGGCGTGCAGCCGAACATTGTGGAGCAGATGGGCGAGATCGTCCGGAAAATCAGCCGCGACCTGCAGATCTCGGTCCTGATGGTGGAGCAGCACAACGGGCTGATCCAGCAGATCACGCAGCGGGGATACGTCATGGACAAGGGGAGCATCATCGCGGAGCTGACGAGCGGGGACGTGCAGGACGCGGAGGTCCTGAAGCAATATCTGACGGTATGACAAGGAGGAAACGACTATGATCGAAATCAAACAGGACGGCAATTTCACCTATGTGTTCAGCAAATATCTGGAGCCGATCATCCGGGTGCCGCAAAACGAGGAGGTCGTGATCCACACGCAGGATTTCTGCGAAGGGAAGATCGACAGCGAGCGCTGCGTGCCCAGCGACTACATGACCGGTTACTTAAACCCGCAGACCGGCCCCATCTATATCGAGGGCGCCGAGCCGGGCGATACGCTGGCGGTCGAGATTTTGGACATCCAGCCCGACCGTGACTGGGCCGTGAGCTGCAACATCAAGGAGTTCGGCGGCCTGGTGGGGACCTCGACGACCCGGATGCTCAATCCGGCGCTGGAGGAAAAGGTCTGGATCTACCGCCGCCAGCCCGACGGCAGCTTCCTGTGCGACAGCAACCCGAAGATGCATTTCCCGTGGCAGCCCTTCATGGGGACCATGGCGACCGCTCCCGCGGTGGAGGCGATCTCGGCGCTGACGCCCTTCAACCAGGGCGGGAACATGGACTGCCGCGATACTTGCCCGGGAAATACCGTCTATCTCCCCGTCGCGGTGGAGGGCGCGATGTTCTATACCGGCGACTGCCACGCCAAGCAGGGCGACGGCGAGCTCATCGGCACGGCCCTTGAGATCGCGGGAAAGCTGACCGTGAAGTTCCGGGTGATCAAGCAGCAGCCCATCCGGTGGCCGCGCATCGAGAACGACGCGTACATCATGACCGTGGGCAGCTCGAAGCCGATGGTGGACGCCGCGCGGATCTCCTTCTACGAGCTGGTGCAGTGGATGTGCGGCGAGTACGGCTGGGAAGAGCTGGATGCGTACAACACCCTGAGCCAGGCGGGCGAGATGTACGTGGGCAACATGGTGGACACGAACTACTCCCTGGTGGCAAAAATACCTAAAAAATATCTCTGAAAACCACAAGATACCATCTGAAAAGGCATCGTTTCGTGTCGAAAAATATGTTATAGTTAAAAAGGCGCAGGGGACACGGAAGGAGTTCGGTCCCCTGCGCCCAAGCATAAGCAGCGGCAGTACGGCGCTTTGAGCTTGCAGGGGGGGTTTTATGTATACGATCTTACTGGCGGACGACAGAGTGGTGTTCATGAGGCAGCTGAAGCGGTTTCGGTGTCTCAAAAATCAGAAGGACTTTCAGGTCCGGTTCGAGTGCCAGAACGGCGCGGAGGCCCTGGAGATCCTGAAGCGGGAAAAGGTCGATCTGGTGATCACCGATATCCGTATGCCGCTCATGGACGGGATCGAGCTGCTGCAGGCGGTCAAGGAGGGCGGGCTGTGCAACTGCGTGGTGCTGCTGAGCGAGTACGCGGATTTTGAATATGCGAAGAGGGGCCTCGTTCTGGGCGCGTTCGACTACTGCCTCAAGCCGATCGACAATGAAAACCTGGCCTCGCTTCTGGAGCGCGCGAAGGATTTTCTGGA
>CAZVHV010000131.1:0-5011 GCA_964627025.1 uncultured Oscillospiraceae bacterium
GCAATATGGACGATGGCATCGTCACCAGCGGCTATTTTTCCACGGCGCGTCTCACCCGGCAGCAGGCCAGAGACAGCGCGCTCTCGCTGCTGCAGCAGGCCGCTTCGGATGATAAGGCTACACAGTCGGCCATCGATGAGGCGAACAAAGCGATCCAGACCATGGCGGGCAACACCCTGACCGAGGCGCAGATCGAAAATCTGGTGGCCGCCAAGGGATACGGAGACTGCGTGGCGTTTCTCAGCGACAACAGCATCAGCGTTGTGGTCACGGCCAAAAAGGACGGCCTCACCGACGCAGACACCGCAAAGATCAGCGATATCGTCAAGGAGCAGACCGGCATGAAATCCAGTCAGATCAAGATCATTGAGGCTAACCCATAAGTGGCAAAAGAAAAATGATTTGTAATTTCTCGTTTTTGTGGTAAAATGGGGAGAAGCGGTACCCCGTACTACAAAAAGGAGCGTGATGAGCGTGGGGGAGAGCAAGGAGTATGTTTCCCGTCCTGACGAGATGGGCAATATCCATATATCGGAAGACGTCCTGGCTGTGATCGCCGCCGCCGCCGCACTTGAGGTGGAAGGCGTGGACGGACTGACGGCCAATCTGGGCAAAGATCTGGCTGAACAACTGCTGGGCAGGAAAAACATGACCAAGGGCGTGCATATCCAGGTGGAAGAGGACGCTGTAACCATGGAGCTGTCCATCTTCATCAAATATGGCTATACCATCCCCGATGTGGCCAGAGCGGTACAGAACGCAGTCGCGAACGCCGTGGAGGCTACCAGCGGGCTGACGGTGAAGGCTGTCAATATCCAGGTGTGCGGGATTGCCTTCGGAAAAGACAACCAGAAAGCATAATATAGCGACAGGCGAATCGAGAGCATTGAGCCGTGGAGCTTTCTCTGCGGGCAATGCTCTTTTTTGCTGATGCCGGCCCCAAAATTGGGGGTTTATTTTTTGCATATACCTGTATATAATACATATTTAGAATGATACATGCCTTTACGGAGGAACGAACATGACCAGAACCAATGCCAGAGAGATTGCCATCCACCTCTCCTACGCGCTGAGTTTTTCCAATCTCACTGCCGACGAGCTGCTGTCGAAGCAGCTGGATCGGCAGGAGTTTCAGCGACTGGGAGTGGAAGAGCCCCTTTACGCCGATTTCCCGAATGAAAAGCAGCTGAACTACATCAAAGCGCTGGTAAAAGGTGTTTATGATCACGGTCCGGAGCTGGACGATTATATCGCCCGCTATGCGGTGGGCTGGAGCTTTTCGCGCATTTCCAGAGTGGCGGCCGCGATCATGCGGGTGGCCATGTATGAGATCCTGTATATGCCGGATATCCCAAACTCCGCCGCCATCAACGAGGCGGTGGAGATCGCCAAGAGCTATGAACAGCCGCAGATGGTCTCCTTTATCAACGGCATTCTCGGCTCCTTTGTCCGCAAGGAATTCCCGGAGGAAGGCACCAAAAGCAAGAGCGAGCCAAAGCCGGATGACGCGCAGGCGCCGAAAGGGGAATAGCAATGACCGTCCTGGGGCTGGATACGAGCAATTACACCACCTCGGCCGCCGTTTTTGACGGGACGGGAGGACGGAATGTCGGGAAGCTGCTGGAGGTGCCTGCAGGGACTCTGGGCCTGCGGCAGAGCGACGCTCTCTTCCAGCATGTGAAACGCATGCCGGACATATTCCGGCAGCTGCGGGAATCGGGCGAGCTGCAGAATATTGCGGCCGTATGTGCCAGCACCCGCCCGAGGGCGGTGGAAGGCTCCTATATGCCTTGCTTTCTGGCCGGGGAATCGATGGGCAGAGTGCTGGCAGATACGCTGAATGTGCCGTTTTTCTCCTGCTCCCATCAGCAGGGGCATGTTGCCGCCGCGGCGTGGTCGGCCGGGCGTCCCGATCTGCTGGATACCCCGCATCTTGCGTGGCATCTGTCCGGCGGCACCACTGAACTTCTGCTGACCGAGCCGGACGGCGTCAATGTAAAAGCGGACTGCGTCGGCGGAACCAGCGATATCTCCGCCGGACAGCTCATCGATCGGACGGGGAAGCTGCTGGGACTGGATTTCCCAGCCGGAAAAGCGATAGACGCTTTGGCCTCAGAATCTGAAAAGGAAAATTGCTTTACAGTGAAACTGCAGGGGTTGACCTTTTCTCTCTCCGGTGTGGAGAACAAAATCAAGGCGCTGGCCGAGGAAAATGAACGGCCTGAGAATATTGCGCGCTATGTCCTGGAAACGATCTCCTTGGCCGTGCGCAGGACCACGGACGCCGCGCTGGCGCAGTGGCCCGGTCTGCCGGTACTCTGTTCCGGAGGGGTGGCTTCCAACCGTCTGCTCCGCGCGCGGATGACCGGGGCTGTTTTCGCGCCTCCGGAGTATTCCACCGACAATGCCATGGGAGTTGCCATTTTAGGCTGGCGCATGCTGCAGAGAGGGTGATCGTCATCGACAACAGGCCCATATTTACCGTCTCCCAGCTCAACGGGTATATCAAGGGACTGCTGGACAGCGACAGCATCCTGTCCGGCGTTTTTGTACGGGGCGAACTCTCGAACTATAAGGTCTATCCCTCCGGGCATCATTATTTTTCACTCAAGGATGCGGAGGGTACGATCCGCTGCGTCATGTTCCGAAGAGAATCGGGAAAGCTTCGCTTTGCTCCCCAAAACGGCATGAAGGTGATCGCCTTCGGCCGTGTCGCGGTCTTTCCACGGGATGGACAGTATCAGCTCTATTGCAGCCAGCTCACCCCGGACGGAGTGGGCGAGCTTTATGTTGCATTTGAACAGCTTAAAGAAAAACTGCTGCGGGAGGGCCTCTTTGCGGAAAGCCACAAAAAGCCGCTTCCCAGGTTTCCGGGCAGGATCGTGCTGATCACCTCGCCGGCCGGCGCGGCGGTGCGGGACATGCTCCGGATCTTAGGCGCCCGCTGGCCGCTGGCCGAAGTCGTTCTTCTGCCGGTGCGGGTGCAGGGAGCGGAGGCGCCCGGCGAGCTCTGCGGCGCCCTGCGTTATGCCAATGAGCAGAAACTTGCCGATCTGATCATTATGGGGCGTGGCGGCGGTTCCATGGAAGATCTGTGGGCCTTTAACGACGAGGCTGTCGCGAGAGCTGTCTATGATTCTCGCATCCCTGTTATTTCCGCCGTCGGGCACGAGCCGGACGTGACCATTGCCGACTTTGTAGCCGATCTTCGCGCGGCAACGCCTTCCAACGGAGCGGAACTGGCGGTGCCGGACCAAAAAGAGCTGTATAACCGGTTGAAGCACTTGGAGACGCGGATGAATCGGGCGGCGCTGAAACGGTTCGCAGACGCAAAGAATATGCTTGAACGTCTGGCGGCCGCAAGGTCCCTGCGCAGCCCGCTGAACGGCATCCAGGACCGCCGGATGCTGTTGGATTATCAGCAGCGGCGGCTGGCGCATGGGCTGGATCTTTCGCTGGGCAGACAGCGTGAGCGGTTCGGCCGACTGGCCGCGGCCCTGGACGCACTCAGCCCGATGAAGGTACTGGGCAGGGGATATGCCATCGCATATGACGGGGGCGGTGCCGTAGTGACCTCGGCAGAGCAGGTAGAGGCGGGCGAGCTTCTGCACCTGCGTTTGTCCGACGGAGCGCTGCGCTGCCGCGTGGAAGAAAAGGAGGGCATTTGAATGGCGGAAAAGAAGCCGACTTTCGAGCAGGCTATGACGCGGCTGGAGGAGCTGGTCTCTCTGCTGGAGCGCGGAGAGGCTCCGCTGGAGGAATCCCTGGCTCTTTTTGAGGAAGGTACCAAACTGATCAAACAGTGTACCGGTTTGCTGGATAAGGCGGAGCAGAAGATCACCAAGCTCACGCGGGACGAGACCGGGTCGGTCGTGGAGGCCCCGTTTGAGGTGGAGAAATGAACGGGGTGTCCTATCCGCAGGAATATGATCGCTGCCGTTTGCTCGTGGAAGACGCGCTGCGCGCCTGTTTTACCGAGGATGTCCCGCAGAAGGAACTTCTGGAGGCCATGCGCTACAGCCTTTTGGCAGGCGGAAAGCGGATCCGCCCGATTCTCCTGCTGAAGTTCTGTGAGGCTGCCGGCGGAAAACCGGAGGAAGCCCTGCCTTATGCCTGTGCTGTCGAGATGCTGCACACCTATTCTCTGATCCATGACGACCTGCCCTGCATGGATGACGATGACCTTCGCCGCGGCAGGCCGACCAACCATGTGGTTTACGGCGTGTGCACCGCGACTCTGGCTGGGGACGCCCTTCAGGCGGCGGCATTCCGGACGCTCCTGTCGGCGGGGCAGCCGCCCGAGACCGTTGTTGCCGCAGGCGGTATTCTGGCCTGGGCCGCGGCCGAAACCGGCATCTGCGGCGGCCAGTATCTGGATATGAAGGGCGAGGGGAACGCGCTGACGGTCGACGAGCTGACTAGAATCCATGACCTGAAAACCGCCGCCATGCTCCGCGCAGCCGCCGGGATAGGGGTCCTGGCGGCTGGGGAAAAGGCGACGGACGGACAGCGGAGCGCGGCCGACCGGTATGCCTCGGCTCTGGGACTGGCCTTTCAGATTCGGGACGACATCCTTGACTGTACCGCCACAACGGAAACGCTTGGCAAACCAGCGGGAAGTGACAGGGAAAGAGGGAAGAGCACGTTCGTTTCGCTGCTTGGGGTGGATGCCTGCGAGGCTCTCGTACGGGAGAAAACCGCCGAGGCAAAACTGGCGCTGCAGGGAGCATTCGTCGATACAGGTTTTTTAAGCTGGCTTGCGGATCAACTGGCCGGGCGTGAGAAATAGAAAATCAAACGGTGAAGAGGAGCGCGGTCGTATGAACTATATGAATTTGCTGACCGAAAATTTGATTCTGAACCTGTCTATTTTTTCCTGGGCAATGGCTCAGATCCTGAAGGTCGTCGTGGTGCTTATTCAGAAGCGTCGGTTGGATTTTCGCTTTATTCTCAGCGGCGGCGGAATGCCGAGTTCGCACTCAGCCTTTGTCTGTGCCTGCGCTACCTCGGT
>CAZVHV010000132.1:0-4906 GCA_964627025.1 uncultured Oscillospiraceae bacterium
GGACCTCGCGGTCATCGTGAGCGCCGCGCTGGTCTTCCGCAAGGTCAACAGCGCGCTGTACGGCGTGGTCGCCCTCTACATCGCCACCCTCGTCATGGACGGGGTGCTCTACGGCATGGACACCGCCAGGGTGGCCTATATCATCAGCGACAGCTACCAGGACATCGCGGCCGCCATCACCAACGAGATGCACCGCGGCGTCACCATCCTGCATGGGGTGGGCTCCTGGTCGGGCACCGAAAAGAAGGTGCTGCTCTGCGCCTTTAAAAAACGGCAGATCGTCGAGCTCAAGCGGACGGTCAAGGAGATCGACCCGGGCGCCTTCCTGATCGTGTGCGAGGCGCACGAGGTGCTGGGCAGCGGCTTCGGACAGTATCGGAAGAACGATCTGTAAGGGATCGAAATGGACAAAGGAGGAATTTTAAATGGCAAATGTGGAAAAATTACGGGAGAACCTGAAGGCGCGCGGCTTCGCGTCCTCGTACTTCGAGACGGCGGCCGAGGCCGTAGATTACCTGGACGGCCGGCTGGACGGCGCCGTCATCGCCTTCGGCGGCTCGCTCACGGTGCAGGAGACCGGCCTGTACGACCGGCTTGCCTCTCATAACACGACCGTCTGGCACTGGAAGGGCGGCACGCCCGTCCAGGCCCGCGCGGCCGGGGTGTATATCAGCTCGCTCAACGGCGTGGCCGAGACCGGCGAGCTCATCAACATCGACGGCACCGGCAACCGGGTCTCCGAGACCCTCTTCGGGCCGGAAAAGGTCTATTTCGTCATCGGCGTCAACAAGATCGCCGAAACTTACGACGCCGCGCTCTGGCGGGCCCGCAACATCGCCGCCCCCAAAAACGCGCAGCGCATGAACCGCAAGACCCCCTGCGCCGCCAAGGGCGACAAATGCTACGACTGCAAGAGCCCCGAGCGCATCTGCCGCGCGCTGACGGTGCTTTGGGAAAAGCCGAACGGGATCAAGGAGATGGAAGTCGTCATCGTCAACCAGACCCTCGGCTACTGACCGCGGAAAATTTCCGGAAGGGGCGGTGATCCAAGCTGAAAAAGCGCGTGCTTCCCGTGCTGCTGGCCCTCTCGCTGCTGACGGGCTGCTCCTCCATGCTCAACCGGGAGTATGTCTCGGTGTCGCCGCACGACCAGTTCTCCGGCACGGGCACCGATTCCTCCTCGCTGCGGGCCGAGAATTATCAGGGGCTGGTCAACGCCATCCTCTATCTGGTCTCGCAGCGCGCGGAGAAAGGGACCATCCGGCTCTACAACTATACCTGGGACGTGGAGGCCGACCTCAGCAAGGCCTGCCTGGAGGTCACCAAGGAGGACCCGCTGGGCGCGTACGCCGTGGATTATATCAAGTACGACTTCGCCCGCATCGTCTCCTATTACGAGGCCACCGTGCAGATCGCCTACCGCCGCTCGCCGGAGGAGATGAAAGGCGTGGTCCTGGTCACCGGCAGCAGCGCCATCAAGAGCGAGCTGCGGGAAGCGCTGCTGCAGTTTGCGCCCGAGGCCGCCCTGCGGGTGAGCTACTTCACCGAGGACAAGGACTACATCGTCGGGCTGGTCCGCCAGGCGTACTACGACACGCCCGAGGCCGCCTTCGGCCTGCCGCAGACCGAGGTGGAGCTCTACCCCGACAGCGGCCCGCAGCGCATCGTGGCCCTCACCCTCACCTATCCCGACAGCGCCGACAAATTGCGGCAGATGCGCGAGACCCTGGCCGAGACGGCCGGGGACTTCGCCACCCGCCTGCGCGCCGAACAGGGGACGATGGCCGCCGCCATCCACGCCTTCCTGCGCGGCCACGTCCTCTATCAGGGGCGCAGGGACGCGGACAGCAGCACCGCCTACGCCGCCCTGGTGGACGGCCGGGCGGACAGCGAGGGCCTGGCCCTGGCCTTCCACCTGCTGTGCCGGCTCACCGGCGTCGAGAGCATGGTGGTCCCGGGCACGCGGGACGGGAAGTCCTGCTTCTGGAACCTCGTGGAGACCAAGGACGGCTGGCGCCATGTGGACGCCTCGTGGACCAACTTCACCCCCCTCACCGACGCGGCCATGAAAAACGCGGGCTACGCCTGGGACGCCGGGTCCTTCCCGGTCTGCAGCTGAGAAAATAATGCTTGACAAACGCGGAAATTGTGGTATTATAGTTTTCGCGTCGCGAGTGTAGCTCATCTGGTAGAGCGCCACCTTGCCAAGGTGGAGGTAGCGAGTTCGAGCCTCGTCACTCGCTCCAACGAAAAAAACCATGTGTCAGGGTGCAGCCTGCGCATGGTTTTTTTATTTTATTACGACATAAGCTGGTGCGGAATATGATAACGGAACATACAGCCGTTTCGGCCGGACGGGACACCGCGGTGGACCTCCTGAAGGCTGTCGCGATCTTCTGCGTGGTGGCCATCCACGCCTCCTTCGGCGGCTACAGCTACCCCGTCTCCTCGGGCAACTGGTTCGCCGCCGTCTTCTGGGGCAGCCTGGTGCGCTCGGGCGTCCCGGTTTTCCTCATGTGCAGCGGGGCGCTGCTGCTCGACCCGGAAAAGCGGCTCACCGTCCCGACCCTGTACCGCAAGAACCTGTTCCGCATCGTGGCCGCCATGTATTTCTGGGCGGCGGCCTACAAGCTCTACGGCCTTCTGACCACGGGCGGCGTCACGGCGCAGGGGGCGGTGCAAAGCGTCAAGGAGATTCTGTTGTTCCATCAGGAATTTCATCTGTACTATCTGCACATCATGATCCTGGTCTATCTGTTCCTGCCGGTCACCCGCATTCTCACGGCGAATGCGTCCAAACGGCAGCTGGAGTACCTGCTTGCCGTCTGGTTCCTGTTCGGGATCGTCTGCCCCACGGCCAGAGCCTTCTGGCCATTCACCCTGCTCTCGGGCACCCCGGCGCAGTGGGCCATGCCCATGCCCTATTCGGCCATCGGCTACGGCGTGCTGGGGTACTATATGAAGCGGCACGCCGGCGGGAAGGCGTGGCCGTACCTTCTGCTGTTTGCGCTGGGCTTTGCCTGCGTGTTCGGCGGCACCGCGGTGATGTCCGCCCGGCAGGGCTGGCTGTACGAGGGCTTTCTGGAAGGGATGTCCCCCGGCGTCGCCCTCATGGCGGCCGGCCTGTTCGGCGCGGTCACCGTCCGCTGCCGGGGCGGGAGGCGCGTCCCGGCCGCCGAGCGGCTCTCCCGGGCCTCGTTCTGCATCTACCTCGTGCACGTCTTTTTCCTGTACACGCTGACGGGGCTGGGCTTCACCGTGGCGCTCCTGCCCTGCGCGGTCTCGGTGCCCCTTCTGGCGGCGGCCGTGTTCGCGTGCAGCTACGCGCTCTATCTCGTCCTCTCCCGGGTCCCGGTCGTCCGGACGTATCTGATCTGACCTACCCGATCTGCTCCGCCGGGACGCCGAGCAGCAGAAGGGTCCCCGCCGCGGCCAGAAACGGCAGCGGCTCCAGCTCCTGCGGCAGGGCGAGCACCAGCTCCTGCCGATCCACCACGCCGCCGCGCACCGTCACCAGTTCCCGCTGGATGGCGATGCAGATCTGGCCGCCCTCCACGCTGGAGACGGTGATGGTGTCCCTGGGCGAGGTCCCGTAGCTGACCGCGCTCTCCGCCTCGAAGGTCCGCAGGAGCGGCCCGGCGCTGCCGGGCAGGAGCACCATCCTGGCCCTGACGGCTCCCGCCCCCGCCCAGCCGACGGCGCCCGGCGCGATCACCAGCAGCTCGGCGGGCCGCCGGGCCAGCTCGGCCGGATGCCGCGCGGACACCAGCATGCCGGCGTCCCGCCCCAGCGCCTTCAGTTTTGCGGTCACCCATGCGAAGACCCCCTCGTCTCCCTCCCAAATGCCGATCCGGCCCAACGGGCATCCCCCCTCGGCCACAGTATGTGGAGTGGCTCGGAATTCTATGCGGCACTTGACTTTTTGGCCCATAACACATAAAATATTCACTGATTTGAACGATAAAGGACGGAAGAGAGCATGGCACAGGATAATAAAAAGCAGGTGGAGCAGATCACCGACATGGAGGTCGACTTCGCCAAGTGGTACACCGACGTGTGCAAAAAGGCCGAGCTGATCGACTACTCCAGCGTCAAGGGGCTGTTCATCCTTCGCCCGTACGGCTACGCCCTGTGGGAGAACATTCAGGCCCGGCTGGACGCGCGGTTCAAGGAGACGGGGCATGAGAACGTCTACCTCCCGCTGCTGATCCCGGAATCCCTGCTGCAGAAGGAAAAGGACCACGTGGAGGGCTTCGCCCCGGAATGCGCCTGGGTCACCGTCGGCGGCAGCGAGCCGCTGGAGGAGCGCCTCTGCATCCGGCCCACCTCGGAGACCCTGTTCTGTGAGCACTACGCCAATGTGATCCATTCCTGGCGCGATCTGCCCAAGCTCTACAATCAGTGGTGCTCCGTCCTCCGCTGGGAGAAGACCTCCCGCCCCTTCCTCCGCCACCGGGAATTCCTGTGGCAGGAGGGCCACACCATGCACGCCACGGCGCAGGAGGCCGTCGAGGAGACCGAGCGCATGCTCGAGGTGTACGCCGACTTCTGCGAAAACGTGCTGGCCATGCCCGTCGTCCGCGGCCGCAAGACCGATAAGGAGAAATTCTCGGGCGCCGAGGCCACCTATACCATCGAGTGCATGATGCACGACCGCAAGGCCCTCCAGTCGGGCACCAGCCACTATTTCGGCGACGGCTTCGCCCGCGCCTTCGACATCACCTTCGCCGACAAGGACAACCAGCAGAAGCACCCCCACCAGACCTCCTGGGGCCTCTCCACCCGCATCATCGGCGGCATCATCATGACCCACGGCGACAACAGCGGCCTGGTGCTGCCCCCCCGCATCGCCCCCGTGCAGGTGATGGTCCTCCCCATCGCCCAGCACAAGCCGGGCGTCGTCGAG
>CAZVHV010000133.1:0-4876 GCA_964627025.1 uncultured Oscillospiraceae bacterium
AAATCCGGTTTTGGTATCTGCTATCAATTTGCTATCAAATGCCCCGTTTCCGCTTTAAGACCCCAGTGTTTTCAAGGCTTTGCGGGTTTTGTCAGTTATTCCCACTCGATGGTAGATGGAGGCTTGCTCGTGATGTCGTACACAATACGGTTGATTCCCGAAACTTCATTGACAATACGCACCGAAATCTTGTCCAGCACGTCGTAGGGGATGCGCGCCCAGTCGGCGGTCATGAAGTCATTGGTGGTGACGCCGCGCAGCGCCAGCGTATAGCCGTAGGTGCGGCCGTCTCCCATCACGCCGACCGAGCGTGTATTCGTAAGCACGGCAAAATACTGGTGGATCTCTTTGTCCAGCCCCGCTTTTGCGATCTCATCCCGGAAGATGAAATCAGCTTCGCGCAAGGTATCCAGTTTTTCCTTGGTAACATCGCCGATCACGCGGATGGCAAGACCCGGTCCCGGGAAAGGCTGTCGCATCACGAGGGACTGCGGCAGGCCGAGTTCCCGGCCAAGCTGCCGCACCTCGTCCTTAAAGAGCAGGCGCAGCGGCTCGATGATCTCCTTGAAGTCCACATAATCGGGAAGCCCGCCCACATTGTGATGGCTCTTGATCACAGCGGCATCACCCGCGCCCGATTCGATGACATCGGGATAGATCGTGCCCTGGGCCAGGAAGTCTACTTTGCCGATTTTTTTGGCTTCCTCCTCGAACACACGGATAAACTCTTCACCGATGATTTTCCGCTTGCGTTCGGGCTCATCCACCCCGGCAAGCTTCTGCAAAAAGCGGCTTTCGGCATTCACCCGGATAAAATGAACGCTCTTTCCGGCAAAGATCGCCTCGACCTCGTCGCCTTCATTTTTACGCAGCAAGCCATGATCCAAGAAGATACAGGTCAGCTGGCTTCCGATGGCCTTGTCGAGGAGGGCCGCCACGACGGAGGAATCCACGCCGCCGGAAAGGGCCAGCAGCACCTTACCGTCCTTTACCTTTTCCCGGATCGCGGTCACGGAGGTTTTCAGATAATCCTCCATCGTCCAGTCACCCTTCGCACCGCAGACCTCGTAGAGGAAATTGCGCAGCATGGTAAGTCCGTTGTCGGTGTGATTGACCTCCGGGTGGAACTGCACCCCGTAAAATCCGCGTTCTGCATCGGCGATCGCCACATTGGGGCACGCCGCGGAATTCGCAACCAGCGCAAATCCCTCGGGCACCTTTTCCATATAATCTCCGTGACTCATCCAGGAAATACCCTGTGTGGGCAGTCCCTTGAAGATGAGGCAGGCGGTATCGTAATTCGTCCCTGTTTTACCGTATTCGCGTGCTGTGGCTTCTGTCGCGGCGATAACCTTTCCACCCAGATGGTGCGCCATAAGCTGACATCCGTAGCAAATCCCCAGAATAGGCACGCCCCATGTGAAAATAGCGGGATCAACCTGCGGGGAGTTTTTCTCATAAACGCTGTTCGGTCCCCCCGTAAAGATGATGCCGATGGGGTTCATCGCCTTAAGCTCTGCCACGGGAGTCGTATAGGGCTTTACCTCGCAGTATACGCCGCACTCTCTGACACGCCGGGCAATCAGCTGATTATACTGCCCGCCAAAATCTAATACAATCACCATCTGGTGGCCCATGCTCACTCGTCCCCCGTTTCTGTTCTCAGTCCGTTTCCCATTAAATTTTGGTAATGTCGATGGGCTTCAGATCGGCACTTCTGCCGTGCTCACGCACCATCAGCAGCGCCCGCGCGGTATCGATGGCAGTCACACAGCCCACAGAGTGCTCTACCGCGGAACGGCGGATCTTAAAGCCGTCGGTATCCTGTTTACGTCCCTTCGTGGGGGTATTGATAATGAGGTCAACGGTTCCGCTGGAAATCATGTCCAAAATATTGGGGTGCGCCTCGGAGACGCGCGCCACACGTTTGGCATCCACGCCGGCGGCCAACAGGGCGTCGCAGGTGCCGGCAGTTGCAAAAATCTCCACGCCCATCTCTTCAAAACCGCGGGCAATGCCAATCAGTTCATGCTTGTCCTCGTCCTTCACGGTCACGATCACCCTGCCGCCCCGCTTCGGCGCCTTCATATTGGCACCCTTGAAGGCTTTCAGCAGGGCCTGCGGGAAGGATTCGGCGATGCCCAGCACTTCGCCCGTAGACTTCATTTCGGGGCCGAGGCCGGTATCGACGTCGGTCAGTTTTTCAAAGGAGAACACCGGCATTTTCACGGCGTAGTACGCCGCCTCGGGCGCAACATCCACGCCGTAGCCCAGGTCGCGCAGGCGCTCGCCGAGCATCACGCGAGTGGCGAGGTCGATCACCGGGATCCCGGTCACCTTGGAGATATAAGGGATGGTACGGGAAGAGCGCGGGTTGACCTCAATGACATAAACCTGATCATCATAGAGGATAAACTGGATATTGATCAGACCGATCACGCCCAGTGCCTTGGCAAGATTTCGGGTATATTCCAAAATGGTCTGCTTGTGCTTCTCCTCCACGTGGATCGGCGGATAGACCGAGATGCTGTCGCCCGAATGGACGCCCGCGCGCTCCACATGCTCCATAATGCCGGGGATGAGGATGTCCTCTCCGTCAAAGATACCGTCTACCTCAAGCTCGCGTCCCATCAGATATTTGTCTACCAGGATGGGGTGTTCCTGCACCGTCCGGTTGATGATGCGCATGAATTCGGTGATGTTCCGGTCGTTGTAGGCGATCTCCATTCCCTGTCCGCCCAGCACGTAGGACGGGCGCACCAGGACGGGGTAGCCGACCTCGTTGGCGGCGGCGACAGCCTCCTCGGCGGTAAACACCGTCTTTCCCTCGGCCCTCGGGATCTTGCACTGGCGAAGGATGGCGTCAAACCGCTCCCGGTCCTCGGCGGCATCCACACCATCGGAGGAGGTGCCAAGGATGGGGACGCCCATCTCGGTAATGGCCTTGGCCAGCTTGATGGCGGTCTGTCCGCCGAACTGCACTACGGCGCCCCAGGGCTTCTCCTGCTCTACGATGCTCTCCACATCCTCCGCAGTGAGCGGCTCAAAGTAAAGCTTGTCCGCCACGTCAAAGTCGGTGGAGACGGTCTCCGGGTTGTTGTTGACGATAATCGTCTCACAGCCCAGTTTTTTCAGTGCCCATACGGAATGGACGGAGCAGTAGTCGAACTCGATGCCCTGTCCGATCCGGATGGGGCCGGAGCCAAGCACCAGGACCTTGCGCTTTCCGCTCCCCGTCTCCACCGCTTCATTTTCGCCGTCAAAGCCCGAATAGTAGTAGGGCGTCTCCGCTTCGAATTCGGCGGCGCAGGTATCGACCATTTTGAAGGAAGGCCGGATGTTCATGGACTCACGCAGCACTTTTACGGTCTTCCGGTCGCTGCCGCAGAGTTTTGCGATCCAGGTGTCGGAGAAGCCAAGCTCCTTGGCACGGCGGAGGAGGTCTTCGTCCGGCATGCCCTTCGTCAGTGTGTTCTCGGTCTCCACGATGTTGAGCATCCGGTCCAGGAACCAGATGTCGATCATGGTGATGCCATGGATCTTCTGCGGGGAAAAGCCGCGGCGCAGGGCCTCGGCCACAACG
Source organism: uncultured Oscillospiraceae bacterium (assembly GCA_964627025.1). Classification (GTDB taxonomy): domain Bacteria; phylum Bacillota; class Clostridia; order Oscillospirales; family Oscillospiraceae; genus JAEWRY01. The sequence continues at coordinate 3,584 of CAZVHV010000133.1, forward strand.
AAGATCCGCTCGTCGTCCACGTTTGCCAGCTTTTCCTCGATCTCCTCGGTATAGAGATCGGCCAGCTTGTCCATCCGCAGCGAGTGGACGTTCTGCTCCAGGGAACGGATCGCCTTCATCAGGGCGGCCTCAAAGGAGGTCGCGATGGCCATCACCTCGCCGGTCGCTTTCATCTGCGTCCCGAGCTTCCGGCTGGCGGTGGTGAATTTGTCAAAGGGCAGGCGCGGGATCTTCAGCACGCAGTAGTCGATGGTCGGCTCGAAGCAGGCCGTGGTCTTCCCGGTGATCGCGTTCGGAATCTCGTCCAGCGTATAGCCGAGCGCGATCTTGGCGGCCACCCGGGCAATGGGATAACCGGTGGCCTTGGAGGCGAGCGCCGAGGAACGGCTCACGCGGGGGTTGACCTCGATGACCGCGTATTCATAGCTGTCCGGATGCAGGGCAAACTGCACATTGCAGCCGCCTTCGATCTCCAGTGCGCTGATGATATCCAGCGCGGCGGTGCGCATCATCTGGTACTCCCGGTTGGCGAGGGTCTGCGTGGGCGCCACGACGATGGAGTCGCCGGTATGCACGCCGACGGGATCGAGGTTCTCCATCGAGCAGATGGTGATGACGTTTCCGGCGGAATCCCGCATGACCTCAAATTCGATTTCCTTCCAGCCGGCAATGCACCGCTCGATGAGCACCTGGCCCACGCGGGACATGCGGATGCCGCCGGTCGCGATTTCCTGCAGACTCGGCTCGTCATAAGCGATGCCGCCGCCGGTGCCGCCCAGCGTGTAGGCGGGGCGGACGATCACGGGATAGCCGATCTCCTCGGCAAAGGCCAGCGCGTCTTCCACGCTCTCCACGACGCGGCTGACCACGCAGGGCTGGTTGATGGCTTCCATGGTGTCCTTGAAGCCCTGCCGGTCCTCCGCCTTCCGGATGGAGTCGGGAGAAGTGCCGAGCAGCTTCACGCCGTATTTTGCAAGGGTGCCGTCTTCATGCAGCTGCATGGCGAGGTTGAGGCCGGTCTGTCCTCCCAGTGTGGGGAGAACGGAATCCGGGTGCTCCTTCTCGATGACCTGTGTCACGGAGGCCGCGTTGAGCGGCTCGATATAGACATGGTCGGCAATATCCTTGTCTGTCATAATGGTTGCGGGGTTCGAGTTGACCAGGACGACCTCGATCCCCTCTTCCTTCAGGGCGCGGCAGGCCTGGGTGCCGGCGTAGTCGAACTCGGCGGCCTGGCCGATGACGATGGGGCCGGAACCCAGTACCAGCACCTTTTTGATTTCAGGATTCTTA
>CAZVHV010000134.1:0-4865 GCA_964627025.1 uncultured Oscillospiraceae bacterium
ACCGGGGCCGCCCTTGGGGCCCTCGTAGCGGATGACCACCACGTCGCCGGCCACGATCTTGCCCGCGTTGATGGCGGCGATGGCGTCGTCCTCGCAGTCGAACACGCGGGCGGGGCCGGTGTGCACCATCATCTCCTGGGCCACGGCAGAGCGCTTGACCACGCAGCCGTCCGGGGCCAGGTTGCCCTTGAGGACGGCGATGCCGCCCGTGCTGCTGTACGGGTTCCCGATGGGGCGGATGACCTCGGGATTGAGGTTGCGGACCCCCTCGAGGTTCTCCGCGATGGTCCCGCCGGTGGCGGTGGGCAGCGAGGTGTCGATCATCCCCGCCTTGGCCAGCTCGGCCATGACGGCGTAGACGCCGCCCGCCCGCTCCAGGTCCTCCATGAAGGTGGCGCCGGCGGGGGCGAGGTGGCAGAGGTTGGGGGTTTTGGCCGAGATCTCGTTGACCAGGTCGAGGTCCAGCTCCACGCCGGCCTCGTGGGCGATGGCGGGCAGGTGGAGCATGGAGTTGGTGGAGCAGCCGAGGGCCATGTCCACCGCCTCGGCGTTGTGGAAGGCGGCGGCGGTCATGATGTCGCGCGGGCGGATGTTCTTCTCCAGCAGCTCCAGGATCTTCATGCCGGTATGCTTGGCCAGGCGGAGGCGGGCCGACATCACGGCCGGAATGGTCCCGTTGCCGCGGAGGGCCATGCCGATGGCCTCGGTAAGGCAGTTCATGGAGTTGGCGGTGTACATGCCCGAGCAGGACCCGCAGGTGGGGCAGGCGGAGTTTTCGTACTCCTCCACCCCGGCGGCGTCGAGCTTGCCGGCGTGGTAGGCGCCCACCGCCTCGAACATGTCGGAGAGGCAGGTGCGGCGGCCGTCGCTCATGGTGCCCGCCAGCATGGGGCCGCCCGAGACGAAGATGGTCGGGATGTTGAGCCGGGCGGCGGCCATGAGGAGGCCGGGCACGTTTTTATCGCAGTTGGGCACCATCACCAGCGCGTCGAACTGATGCGCCATGGCCATGGCTTCGGTGGAGTCGGCGATGAGCTCGCGGGTGACCAGCGAGTATTTCATGCCGGTGTGGCCCATGGCGATGCCGTCGCAGACGGCGATGGCCGGGAAGACGACCGGCGTGCCGCCCGCCACGCGCACACCGGCCTTGACGGCCTCCACGATCTTGTCGAGGTTCATGTGGCCGGGCACGATCTCATTGTAGGAGCTGACGATGCCGATCAGAGGGCGCTCCAGCTCCTCCTTCGTATACCCCAGCGCGTAAAACAGGGAGCGGTGCGGCGCGTGCTGGATACCGGTTTTCACGTTGTCGCTGCGCATGGAAGGTCCTCCTGTCAGTAAAATTTAAATTCCCGGCGGCGTACGCCGCCGGGAATTTAAGCCGGCCCGCCGCGGTGCGGCGGAATATTCCGACTGTGTTTTTAGTTGCTCGCCTTGTCGGGATCGGAGTCGCCGGTCCACAGCATCTTCTCGCGGAGCTGCTTGCCCACGACTTCCATCTGATGGCCGTCGTTGATGCGGCGGGTGGCGTTGAAGAAGCAGCGGCCGTTCTTGTTCTCGGCGATCCAGTTGCCGGCGAAGGTGCCGTTCTGGATGTCGGTCAGGATGTTCTTCATTTCCTTCTTGGTCTCGGCGGTGATGAGGCGGGGGCCGGAGACGTACTCGCCGTACTCGGCGGTGTCGGAGATGGAGTAGTTCATCATGGCGACGCCGCCCTTGTTGATGAGGTCGATGATGAGCTTCATCTCGTGGATGCACTCGAAGTAGGCGTTCTCAGGCTCGTAACCGGCCTCCACGAGGGTCTCGAAACCGGCGCGCATGAGCTCCACGACGCCGCCGCACAGCACGGCCTGCTCGCCGAAGAGGTCGGTCTCGGTCTCTTCCTTGAAGGTGGTCTCCATGACGCCGGCGCGGGCGCCGCCGATGCCGGCGACATAGGCCAGGCCCAGCTTCATGGCGTTGCCGGTGGCGTTCTGCTCCACGGCGATGAGGCAGGGCACGCCCTTGCCCGCGACATACAGGCTGCGGACGGTGTGGCCGGGGCCCTTGGGGGCGATCATGAAGACGTCCACGTCGGCGGGGGGCACGATCTGGCGGAAGTGGATGTTGAAGCCGTGGGCGAAGGCCAGGGCCTTGCCGGCGGTCAGGTAGGGGGCGATGTCGGTGTTATACATATCGGCCTGGCGCTCGTCGTTGATGAGGATCATGATGATGTCGGCCTGCTTGGTGGCTTCGGCGGTGGTCATGACGGTGAAGCCGTCCTTCTCCGCCACAGCCCAGCTCTTGCCGCCCTTGTAGAGGCCGACGACGACGTCGCAGCCGGAATCTCTCAGGTTCAGGGCATGGGCATGGCCCTGGCTGCCGTAACCGATGACGGCGATCTTCTTGCCGTTCAGGTAGCTCAGTTCACAGTCCTTCTCATAGTACATTTTTGCCATAGTTGAATTCTCCTTTTTCTTTATTGTCATCATTGATGGTATCCGCGCCGCGCTCCAGCGCCACAATGCCGGTGCGCACGAGTTCCAGGATGCCGAACGCCTTGAGCAGCTTCTGCAGGGCGTCGGCCTTGGTCTCGTCACCGATCACGGCCAGCGTAAGGGATTGGAGGGATACGTCAATGATGGATGCGCGGAAAATGTTGGCGATCTGGATGACCTCGTTGCGGGTATCCGGGGAACTCGCCTTCACCTTTATCAGTACCAGCTCCCGGCGGATGGACCGCTCGGGGAGCAGACGCTGGACGGAATAAACCGGAAAAAGCTTGCGCAGCTGATTCATCACCTGCTCGATCATCTGATCGTCTCCCATGACCTCGATGGTGATGCGGGAGATGGCGGGGTCATCGGTGGTGCCCACCGCCAGGCTTTCGATGTTATAACCCTTTCGCGAAAAAAGACGGGAGACCTGAGAAAGGACGCCGGCGGTGTTTTCCACCAGTACGGAAAGGGTGTGCTTCTGAAGAGTCTTCATCCTGTTCTGCCTCCTTTAAATTAATCCAGCAGGAAGTTGTTGACCGCGCTGCCGCCGGACACCATGGGATGCACCATTTCGTCGGTATCGATGGTGCATTCGATGAGCCACGGCTCGCCGGACGCCGCCGCCTTCCGGAAGGCGGCCTCGAACTCGTCGCGGGTGGACACGCGCGCGCCCTCGATCCCGTAGGCGTCGGCCAGCTTCACGAAGTCCGGGCCGCGGTCCAGGTCGGTCTGCGAGAAGCGCTTGCCGTAAATGAGGTTCTGCCACTGGCGGACCATGCCGAGCGTGCGGTTGTTGAAGATGACCACGATCACCGGGATGCCGTAGTGCTCGACCGTGGCGAGCTCGTTGCAGTTCATGCGGAAGCAGCCGTCGCCGGTGCAGAGGACCACGGGGGTCTCGGGGTTGCCCAGCTTGGCGCCCATGGCGGCGCCGAGGCCGAAGCCCATGGTGCCGAAGCCGCCCGAGGTGATGAGCTGGCCGGGCCGGCTGAAGTGGTAGTACTGCGCCGACCACATCTGATGCTGGCCCACGTCGGTGGTGATGATGGCGTCGCCGTCCGTCACCCTCTGGATGGTCTCCAGCACCTCGTTGGGGGAGAGCTTGTTCGGGTTGTGGTGGAGCATCAGCTCCTTATGGGAAAAGACCCAGTCCTTCCACTCGGAATAGTCGTGGGCGGGCAGCTTTTCGTTTAAGCGCTCCAGCACCATCCGCGCGTCGCCGATGATGTGGTGGGCGGTGAGGACGTTCTTGTCCACCTCGGCGCGGTCGATGTCGATCTGCACCACCTTGGCCTTGGCGGCGAAGGCGGTGGGGTCGCAGGTCACGCGGTCGGAGAAGCGGCAGCCGATGGCGATCAGCAGGTCGCACTCGGAAACGGCCAGGTTGGAGGCGTGCGAGCCGTGCATGCCGATCATGCCGGTGAAGAGGGGATGGTTGCCCGGGCAGGCGCCGCCGCCCATGATGGTGGAGGCCACCGGCACGTCCAGGCGCTCCATGAATCTGCGGAACTCGGGCACCGCTCCCTTGGAGCGGATCACGCCGCCGCCGACGAGCAGCATGGGCTTTTCGGCGTGCTCGATCATCTCCAGCAGCTTCTCGATGTCGCCGCTGTCCGGCTCGGGGGCTTTCAGCACGCGCCCGCGCCGCTGGAGCATGGCGGCGAGCCGCCCGCTCACATGGTGCTCCGCGACGGGCAGCGGGGTGTAGTCCACCATGTCGTAGGTCACGTTTTTGAGAATGTCGATCAGGACGGGGCCGGGCCGGCCGCTGCGGGCGATGGCAAAGGCCTCGCGGACGACGTCGGCCAGCTGGCCGGCATCCCGCACAAGATAGTTGCATTTGGTGATGGGCATGGAGATGCCGGTGATGTCCACCTCCTGGAAGGAGTCCTTCCCGATCAGGCATTCGGCCACGTTGACCGTGATAAAGACCACGGGCGAGGAATCCATGTAGGCGGTGGCGATGCCGGTGGTGAGGTTGGTGGCGCCCGGGCCGGACGTGGCGAAGCAGACGCCCACCTTTCCGGTGGAGCGGGCATAGCCGTCGGCGGCGTGGGACGCGCCCTGCTCGTGGGCGGTCAGGATATGCCGGATCTTGTCCTTGTAGCCGCTGCGCTCGAATTCATCGTAAATATTGAGGATCGTGCCGCCGGGGTAACCGAATACGGTATCGACGCCCTGCTCCAAAAGACACTCCATGAGTACCTGCGAACTTTTCATCATCATACGGTTCATAACCTCCTCTGCAGCTTGCGATTCCAGAAATGAAAAAAATAAAAGAGCATGACGTTTGTCCTTTTCATAGGACGAAGTCATACTCCGTGGTACCACCTAAATTCGCGGCGTCGCACCGCGCACTCGTACCCCGCTAACGGAGGGTATCCGTTC
>CAZVHV010000135.1:0-4857 GCA_964627025.1 uncultured Oscillospiraceae bacterium
ACCTTGTTGAGCTGCGTGGCCGTGTCATAGCCGCCGCCCGCTTCAAAGGATGCGGCAAGCACACCGTATCGTCTGAGCAGGTCAGGGTCATCGTCCCGCGCCATTTTTTCGGTCAGCTCCGCCATCTCGGCTTCCATGGCCTGGAGACGGACAAACGCGGTACGGAGCACGTCCTCCACGGTGTAACCTTCCGGATAGACGGGAATCTGCGAAATCAGCCCCATGCGCTTGCCGGAAGCCACTGAAATCTCACCGCCGTCGAAGTCCAAGGCCCCGGTGAGAATGCGGAGCAGGGTGGTTTTCCCGGCGCCGTTCCTGCCCAGCAGACCAACCCGCTCCCCTGCATCCACCTGAAAGGAGACGCCGTCCAGTATTCTGTTTCCTACCTCGAATTCCTTGACAAGGTTCGAGACCGAAATGTCGATCATGATATGTTTACTCCCGGTGATGGATGTGTTATGATGAGAAAGACTGAAAACACACAATTTTTTTGGAGGTTGATGGAATGGATGCGATACGCTGGCAGGGCGATTCTCTTGCGCTGCTCGATCAGACGAAGCTGCCGCTGGAGGAAGCCTGGCTGGAATATACCGACTACCGTCAGGTGGCGGATGCTATCGGCAGGCTCGTCGTACGGGGCGCCCCCGCTATCGGCGTGGCCGCCGGTTATGCCTACTGTCTGGCGGCTATGGAATTCCAGGGGCAGGAGGATTTCCGCACAAAAATGGCACAGGCAAAGGCGGTGCTGAGCGCCAGCCGTCCCACCGCCGTCAATCTCACCTGGGCGCTGGACCGGATGGATGCCTGCCTGAACCAATACGCAGGTTCCTCCGAGCTCATCCTCGCCCTGACCGCCGAGGCGGTGACGATCCATCGGCAGGATGTGATCATGAACCGGGCCATCGGGCGCTTCGGCGCAGAGATCGTGCCGGAAGGCGCCCGCATCCTCACGCACTGCAACGCGGGTTCCCTCGCCACCGGAGGTTTTGGAACCGCCCTTGGCGTGGTGCGGTCCGCTTTCAGAAAGAAAAAAGTAAAAATGGTCTATGCCGACGAGACCCGCCCCCTGTTGCAGGGCGCGCGGCTCACCGCGTGGGAGCTTATGCAGGACGGCGTGCCGGTCACCCTTGTTGCCGACAATATGGCGGCGGCGCTGATGGCCAGGGGCGAGGTCGATCTGGTTTTAGTCGGCTGTGACCGTATGGCCGCAAACGGGGACTTTGCCAACAAGATCGGCACCTACGGCATCGCCATCGCCGCCTATTTCCACAGCATCCCCTTCTATACCGTGCTGCCCTCCTCCAGCATCGACCTCTCGATCCAAAGCGGAGCGGAGATCGTCATTGAGGAACGCCCGGCCGAGGAAGTCACCGGTTTTGCCGGAGTGCGGACGGCGCCGGAAGGCGTCGCCGTGTGGAACCCTGCCTTTGACGTGACCCCGCATCAGCTCGTGACCGGCATCATTACGGAAAAAGGGATCGTTTACCCGCCCTTTGCGGAAAATCTGCAAAATCTGTTCGGATAAACACGGACATTTGTTATGGTTCCGGCGTGATGCTCTTCAGATAATCCACCAGTTCTTCAAACGCCATGCCGCGGGAGGCCTTGACCAGTACTGTCGTGTTGGGCTGTATCAGCTGAGACAGGAGTGGCTTGGCCTCCTCTTTTGTCTCGCGGTGGTAGACCTCCGGCACCGGCGCGACGGCGGCGGCGTCATAGATATAATGGGCCAGCTCTCCAATGGCCACAAGGCAGTCCACGCCGGCACGTCCGAGGTATTCCCCCACCCCGGCGTGCAGCGCAGGAGCCAGGGGGCCGAGTTCAAACATATCGCCCAAAACGGCGATCTTTTTCCCCTTTGCCTGAGCCAGGACCTCAACTGCCGCCCGCATGGACTGCGGGTTTGCATTGTAGGTATCATTTAAAATCGTGATCCCATTCCCCCGCCGCAGGATGTTCATGCGCATTTTTGTAGGTGCGAAGTGAAGGATGCCGGCGGCGATCTCCTCTTCGGTCAGCCCAAAATGTTCGGCCACCGCGGTGGCCATCAAGGCGGGGTAGATCATGTGGTCTCCAAGCGCGGAAATCTCTGCGTCAAAAGCTCTGAAAGGTGTTTTTACTTTACACTTGATGTAGCGTTCCCCATCGCTTTCGACCTCCGTGGCGCGGTAGTCGAGCCCTTCTGCCATCCCGCAAAACACCGTCTTGAGGGGCAGCGTGCCGCGCAGGGCAGCAAGGAGTTCGTCATCGCCGTTGAGCACGGCGAATCCATCCGGCTTCATATGGGTGAAAATCTCGCACTTCGCTTTCAGAATGTTCTCCCGGCTGCCCAGAAACTCGATGTGGGCGTCCCCGATGTTGGTGATGATCGCGACGTCCGGCTCCACGATATGGCTGAGATACTCGATCTCGCCGAAGTGGTTCATCCCCATCTCCAGCACGCAGATCTGGTGCGTATGGTTGAGGCGGAGCAGCGTCAGCGGAAGGCCGACCTCGTTATTGAAGTTGCCCTCCGTCTTCAGCACCTTATACTTTTCGCCCAATACGGCTGCCACCATGTCTTTGGTCGTGGTCTTGCCGACGCTGCCCGTAATACCGACAAACGGAATGGAAAACTTGCGCTTATAGTACCGGGCCAGATCGCGCAGGGCCTTCTGGGTCCCGCCCATTACTTTGATATAGAATTTGCCGGGCAGATAGCTCTCCCGTTCTCTCGCCGTGAAGCAGCCGGCAGCACCCGCCTGGAGGGCATCGCTGATAAACGCATGGCCGTCGAACCGCTCTCCGGTCAGAGGGATGAACAGCGCGCCGGGCTGGATGGAGCGGCTGTCGGTCTCCACCAGGGTCACGGTCTGTTCCAGATCGCTGAAATCGCCAAGCAGTTTGCCTTCCACGGCTTCTAAAATCTCACGCAGGGTAATGGGTTCCATAAAGCCCCTCCTCACAGGGCGGCAACGTGCCGCCTCTGACAGTTTTACTTCCGTGCCTGGATGGATGACGCAATAATGCGCTCGCAAAGGGTGGCATAATCAATACCCACGGCGGCCGCCTCCTGCGGCAGCAGGCTGGTGGGCGTCATGCCTGGCAGGGTATTGATCTCCAGAAAATACACCTCACCGTCCGAAGTGAGTATAAAATCGGAGCGCGAATAGACCGCAAGCCCCAGCATACGATGGGCGGCAAGGGCGGTTTCGCCCAGCTTTTTTTCCGTTTCCGGCGGAATTTGCGACGGGCAGATCTCGACGGCGGCGCCGGGCTGATACTTGTTCTCATAACTGTAAAACCCGATTTTCGGGATGATCTCGATAGAGGGCAGGGCGCTGTCGTCCAACACACCGACCTGAATCTCGCGGCCGGATATGTACTGCTCGACGATCACTCTGCCGCCGAGAGAAAGGCTGGCGCTCAGCGCTTCCGCCAGCGTCTTCCGGTCATGGGCGATGAAGACGCCGATGGACGAGCCGTTGTCGACGGGCTTGATCACACAGGGAAGGTCAAGCTGCGCCGAGAGGCGCTCCACATCCTCCGAAGTATAGCCGAGGGTTTTCCATTTCGGCGTCAGGACGCCGCCCAGCGCCACGATCCGCTTGGTGAGGTCCTTGTCCATGGCAATGGCGGACCCCAGATAACCGGACCCGGTATAGGGGATGCCCATCAAATCAAAGGCGGCCTGCACCCGCCCGTCTTCCCCGCAGGCGCCGTGCAGCGCGAGAAAAACAACGTCGGCCATCTGGCAGAGCTCTATCACGCCTTCGCCAAAGATGCTGGGACTTTTGAGCCGGCGAGCGGCTTTGATCTGCTCGAGATCAGGCGCCTCCGGACTGATCCGGCGGCCCGCCTCGGAAATTGGCGCGTCGAACAGAGACTCCGGCGTGCCGTCGTAACCCTCCGTGCCAAAAAAAAGATCGATGAGCGCCGCCTGGTGGCCACGGCCGCGCAGCGCCTCGCACACAACGGTACCCGTAGACAGGGAAACATTGCGTTCCGGGCTAAGCCCGCCCGCAAGAACAACGACTTTCATAGGAAACCCCACTAAAACGCGCAACATACCATACCATCGTAAACGCCTGCACGGGCAGATGATATGTAAGGCGGTTGCCGCTTTTTGCAGCAAGCGGCGCGCTGAATTTCATCGCCGGGAGTATCGGTAACGGTTAAATCCGTCCAGCCGGACCCCCCTGAATTGGATTTTACGCATAACAGAACTATTTTAGCACATGGGAGTGAAAATCTCAACGAAAAAAGAGACTGCTGCACCCTCTTTTCTTTCTAAAGGCATCGTGGTATACTGAGGTGACTTTGGAATAAGAGGTGTTCACATGTCTATTCTTGTTACCGGCGGTGCCGGATACATCGGGAGCCACTGCGTGGCCGCCCTGCTGGAACGCGACGCCGACGTCGTAGTCGTCGATAATCTCTCAAAGGGACATCGCGAGGCCGTTCGCGGCGGAAAATTCTACCTTGGCGACGTATCGGACAAAGATTTTCTGAACATGGTTTTTGACCGGGAGCAAATCGAGGCGGTCATCCATTTTGCCGCTTTTTCGCTGGTCGGCGAAAGTATGGAGCTGCCGGAAAAATATTTCCGCAACAATGTCTCTGCCGGACTTACGCTGATTGAAGCCATGATTGCGCACAAGGTCCCCTATCTGGTCTTCTCCTCCACCGCCGCTACTTACGGCGAACCAGAATACACGCCTATCGATGAAGTCCATCCGCAGCACCCCACCAATCCTTATGGGGAAAGCAAACGGATGGTGGAGGGTATGCTGAAATGGTGCGACAGCGCCCACGGACTAAAATATGCCGCGATGCGTTATTTCAATGTGGCGGGGGCGCGGCAGGACGGCTCCATCG
>CAZVHV010000136.1:0-4842 GCA_964627025.1 uncultured Oscillospiraceae bacterium
TGAACTGATAGAGCACCTTCTGGTCGAGGGAGGGCACCGGACAGAGGTAGAAGTTCAGCCGCTCGCGGTAGACGCGGAGCAGCGGCTTGGGCAGCACCAGGTAGCTGATGCGGATGGCCGGGGCCAGCGACTTGGAGAAGGTGCCGAGGTAGATGACCTTCTCCCCGCTGTCCAGCCCCTGCAGGGAGGGGATGGGCCGGCCGCTGTAGCGGAACTCGCTGTCGTAGTCGTCCTCGATCAGGTAGCGCTCGGGCCGGCTGTTCGCCCAGTTGAGCAGGCGGATGCGCCGGTTGACCGGCATGATGTTCCCGGTGGGGAACTGGTGCGACGGGGTGACGCACGCCACGTCGGCGCGGCTCTCCAGCAGCGCGTCGGGCAGCATGCCGCTCTCGTCCAGCGGGATGCCCACATAGCGGGCGCGGTTGCTCCGGAACAGCAGGCTCAGCTTCTCATAGCCCGGCTCCTCGATGGCGTAGACGCAGTCCCGGTCGAAGATCTGGATGAGCAGCTGCATCAGAAATTCCGTCCCCGAGCTGACGATGATCTGCTCGGGGGCGCAGACCACCCCGCGGGAGTGGTGCAGATAGTCGGCGATGGCCGAGCGCAGGGGCAGCGCGCCCTGCGCCCCGCCGGCCCGGAGCAGCCCGTCGTCGTACTCGCTGATGGCGTTTTTGGTGATTTTCCGCCAGAGCGAGAAGGGGAAGCTCTCATAATCGATCCCGTGGTGGGAAAAATCATAGCGGAAGTCCGAATCGTCCGGGGCATGCTCCCGCGGCGCGGCCGGCTCCTTTCTCATGGTCAGGACGCCGTCGAGCCGGCAGACATAATAGCCGCTCTTTGGCCGCGCCGTGATGTAGCCCTCGGCCATCAGCTGGCTGTACGCCGTCTGCACCGTGTTCTGGCTGCACTGCAGGCTGGACGCGAGCCGCCGCTTGGAGGGCAGCTTCACGCCGCAGGGGAGACCTCCGCCCGTGATCTCCGATTTGAGATACGCGTAAAGCTGCCCGTACAGCGGCTCGGACGCCTCCGGGTCCAGCCGGATATCGATCATGTTCGCGCCCCCTCTCTCCATCTGGTACTATCAAATAATCGCAATCTGGTTCTTTTCATGCGGTCAGATTGACTTTATTATAGCAAAAAACAGAAACAGGTCAAGCACCTGTCGACAGGAAACGGAGTGCAAAGAGAATGAACGAGCGTTACGAACTCAATAAAAATCTGGCGCAGATGCTCAAGGGCGGCGTCATCATGGACGTCACCACCCCCGAGCAGGCGCGCATCGCGGAGGCGGCAGGCGCCTGCGCCGTCATGGCCCTGGAGCGCATCCCGGCCGACATCCGGGCGGCGGGCGGCGTCTCCCGCATGAGCGACCCCAGGATGATCAGGGGCATCCAGGCCGCGGTCTCCATCCCCGTCATGGCCAAGGTCCGCATCGGCCACTTCGCCGAGGCCCAGATCCTCGAGGCCATCGAGATCGACTATATCGACGAGAGCGAGGTCCTCTCCCCCGCCGACGACGTCTACCACATCGACAAAACGCAGTTCCGCGTCCCCTTCGTCTGCGGCGCGCGCGACCTGGGCGAGGCCCTGCGCCGCATCGCCGAGGGCGCTTCCATGATCCGCACCAAGGGCGAGCCGGGCACCGGCGACGTCGTGCAGGCGGTGCGCCACATGCGCCTCATCAACCAGCAGATCCGCAGCGTGCAGAGCCGCCGCGAGGACGAGCTGTACCACGCCGCCAAGGAGCTCGAGGTGCCCTACGACCTGGTCAAGTACGTGCATGACAACGGCAAGCTGCCCGTCGTGAACTTCGCCGCGGGCGGCGTCGCCACCCCGGCCGACGCCGCGCTGATGATGCAGCTCGGGGCCGAGGGCGTGTTCGTCGGCTCGGGCATCTTCAAGTCGGGCGACCCCGCCCGCCGGGCGCGCGCCATCGTCCAGGCGGTCACCAACTACAACGACCCCAAAATCCTCGCCGAGATCTCCGAGGACCTGGGCGAGGCCATGGTGGGCATCAACGAGCAGGAGATCGAGCTGCTGATGGCGGAGCGCGGCAAATGAGCATCGGGGTTCTTGCACTGCAGGGCGGGTTCGCCGAGCACATCCGCGCGCTGAAGGAGCTGGGCGCGGACTGCTTTGAGATCCGGAAGGCGCAGGATCTCGACGGCAGGGAGATCGGCGGCCTGATCCTCCCCGGCGGGGAGAGCACCGTCATGGGCAAGCTGCTGCGCGAGTCCGGGCTGTTCGCCCGCGTCCAGGCGCTCATCGACGGCGGAACGCCGGTCTTCGGCACCTGCGCCGGGCTGATCCTGCTGGCGGCGCGGCTGGAAAACGACCCGAACGTCTACTTCGGGGCCATCGACATTTCGGTGAAGCGCAACGCCTTCGGCCGTCAGCTCGGGAGCTTCCGGGCGGACGGGGACTTCGACGGCGTCGGAACCGTCCCCATGACCTTCATCCGCGCGCCGTACATCGAGCAGGCGGGCCCCGGCGTGAAGGTCCTCTCCCGCGTCGACGGGCACATCGTGGCGGCCGAGCAGGGCAGCGTGCTCGTCACCGCCTTCCATCCCGAGCTGACCGGGGACACCCGCGTCCACGCCTACTTCCTCGACCGTTTCTGCCCGAAGGAACATCGGGCCCGGTAAACGGTTGACCGGGCGCGCCGGTTCTGGTATAGTAGAGTACAATCGAATAGGACAGTTCGAAACCATCCTGTCTTGAAACAAAACTACGGGCCAGAAAGCGGCAGCATTGCCGGTTTCTTTCAAGGGGCGCGTTGCGCCCCTTTTTTGCTGCCCATTTTTGAGGTGAATCACTTTGCGCACCATCGGCATCACCACCACCGTGCCCGCCGAGATCCTGATCGCGGCGGGCTGCCTGGTGGTCGATCTGAACAATCTCTTCATCGGCTCGGACGATCCCGCCGAGTATCTGACCATCGCCGAAAACCGCGGCTTTCCCAAAAACACCTGCGCCTGGATCAAGGGGCTGTTCGGCGTCTGCCTCCGGCACGAGATCCGGGAGGTCGTGGGCGTCGTGGAGGGGGACTGCTCCAGTTCCCGGGCCCTGCTGGACGTCTTCCGCGTCTTCGGCATCCGGGTGCACCCCTTTTCCTACCCCCTCGACCGGACGTACGAGAGCCTGCGGGCCTCCCTGCTCGACCTCATGGCGCGCTTCGGCGTGACCCCCGGCGAGGCCGAGCGGGTGCGTCAGGCGCTCCTCCCCGTCCGGGCGCTGGCAAGGCGGGCGGACGAGCTGACCTGGCGGGAGGGCAGGGCGACCGGCTTTGAGAACCATCTCCTCCAGATCGGCCTGAGCGATTTCGGCGGCGACGCGGCGGAATACGAGCGGATGCTCCGCGCGAAGCTGAAGGAGATCGAGTCGCGGCCCGCCCGTTCCGATTTTCTGCCGCTGGGCTACATCGGGGTCCCGCCCATGATGACCGGCCTTTTTTCCTACGCCGAGACGCGCGGCGCGCGTTTCGTCTACAACGAGGTGCAGCGCGAGTTCGCCTTCCCCCGCGCGGACAGGGCGAAGGATATTTTTGAACAGTACCGCGACTACACCTATCCGTACGACCTGTCCTTCCGGCTCTCCGAACTTGAAACGCAGATCCAAACCCGGAAGCTGGCCGGCCTCGTCCACTACGTCCAGTCCTCGTGCCACCGGGCCATCGACGACGTCGCGCTCAAGTGCGAGCTCGACCTGCCCATCCTCACCATCGAGGGCGACCGGGACACTGCGCTGGACCTGCGCACCCGGCTCCGGCTGGACGCGTTTATCGACATGCTGCAGGACAGGAGGGAGCTTTCATGACCGTACTCGGACTCGACCTCGGCAGCCGCGCGGTCAAGCTGGCGGTGATGGAGGGCGAAACGGTGGTCCGGAGGGCGAAGATCGACACCGTCGATTTTTACCGGAACTGCTGCACCTACGACGGCCGCCTGCGGGCCGACCTGGACAAGCTGGGGGTGGGGCCGGTCGACCGCTGCGTCTCCACGGGCTACGGGCAGAACAACACCGACCTGGAAAACTTCACCGCCATCAACGAGATCAAGGCGCACGTGTACGGCGCGCTGTTCCAGACGGGCGCGTCCGACTTCACCCTGCTCGACATCGGCGGGCAGGACATCAAGGCCGTCCGGGTGGAAAAGGGGATCGTCACCGACCTGGCCCTGAACGAGAAGTGCGCCGCCTCCAGCGGGCGCTACCTTGAAAACATGGCGGCCGTGCTGGCCCTTCCGCTGGAGGAGCTGTCGCGCTGCCACGCCGACCCCGTGACCCTCAGCTCCACCTGCGCGGTCTTCGCCGAGTCCGCCCTCATCGGGCTGATCGCCCAGGGCATCCCCGCCGAGCGCCTGTGCGCGGGGGTGAACCGGTCCCTCTACGAGCGGCTCCGGCCCCTGATCGGCCAGGTCGGCGGCTGCGTCCGGCTCGTCCTCTCGGGCGGCGTGGCGCAGAACGAGGCGCTGCGCTTCTACCTGAAACAGGACTTCGACGAAGTCACCGTCCTCGACGACCCGCAGTTCAACGGGGCCATCGGCTGCTGCCGCTTTGCGTCCCGGAACCAGTTTAAAAAATAAAGGAGAACACGTTCATGCAGAACCTCAGCCCCCGCTCCCCCGCCGGAAAGCTCGCCATGTCCGGCCTCGTCATCGCGCTGTACGTCACCGTGATGTACGTCACGCAGAACTTCGCCTTCGGCCAGTTCCAGATCCGCATCGCCACCGCGCTCTATTCCCTCAGCTACCTCTATCCGTTCCTGGTGCTCCCCCTCGCCTTCTCCAACTTCCTGAGCAACACCCTCATGGGCGGGCTGG
Source organism: uncultured Oscillospiraceae bacterium (assembly GCA_964627025.1). GTDB lineage: Bacteria > Bacillota > Clostridia > Oscillospirales > Oscillospiraceae > JAEWRY01. The sequence continues at coordinate 4,821 of CAZVHV010000136.1, forward strand.
GCATCCTGGACATGGTGGGCGC
>CAZVHV010000137.1:0-4839 GCA_964627025.1 uncultured Oscillospiraceae bacterium
GCGCAGACGCAAGTTTGCGCAAAGAGGGGCACAGGGACTTGCACCGCGGGAAACATGCAAAAGGAAGGGATACCATGAAAAGAAGCAGTGAGATCCTGCTCGAAGCAGGCACCAATGAAATTGAACTCATGCAGTTCACCGTGCAGGGCAACCTGTATGGGATCAATGTGGCCAAGGTGCGGGAAATCATGCTCTCCGCGCCGGTGAAGCCGATCCCGCATGCCCATCCTGCGGTGGAGGGGATCTTCAAGCCCCGGGATAGGGTGCTGACGGTGGTGAGCCTGCCCAGATACCTGAGCGGCGCCGAGACCGAGACGCACCCCAAGGACCTGTTCATCGTGACCAACTTCAATCAGCTGTACGCTGCCTTCCGGGTAGACAGCGTGGTGGGGATCAGCCGCATCTCCTGGGAAAGCATCCAGGAACCGGAGGTTTCCGCGGCCGGCGGAACCGACGGCCTTGCGACCGGGATCGCCCAGTGCGGCGATGATCTGGTCATCATTCTGGACTTTGAGAAGATCATGGGCGATATCGCGCCGGAGACCTCGATCCAGCTCGGGGAGATCGACCAGCTTGGCACCCGGCCGCGCAGCGAACAGCCCGTCTATATCGCGGAGGATTCGGCCCTCCTGTCGCGCCTGATGCAGGAGGCTCTGACCAGAGCGGGGTACACCAATCTGCACCTGTACTCCAATGGGCAGGAGCTGTGGGCCGCGCTGCAGGAACTGCGCGGAGAAGGAAACATCCGGGATAAGGTGGCGCTGGTGATCACAGACATCGAAATGCCGCAGATGGACGGACACCGCCTGACCAGAATCATCAAGGAGGATCGGGAGCTGCGGGAGATCCCCGTGGTCATCTTCTCCTCCCTGATCTCGGAGGAAATGCGCATCAAGGGAACGTCGCTGGGTGCCGACGAGCAGCTCTCCAAGCCTGAGATCGGACAGCTTGTGAACGTGATGGACCGGCTCCTGGAGGGCCGTTCGGACAGCGGAGTCAGGGCGCTTGTGCGATAGCCGGCATCAAGCGGAGAAACCGGACGAAAAGAAAAAAAGAAGGGCCGTCGGCCCTTCTTTTTTTCTTTCTCAGTGCCGGGGGCTTTCCAGTACGACCCGGCAGGCGGAAATCAGCTGTGCGGTAACGGCGGCGCCGTACTTCCCCTCGTAAACCGAGAACATGGGGGTGATCTGGCTGGGCTGCATCACAATGTATTTCGGGGGCAGATTGGACAGCGCCAGCGCCTTGACATCCGCCTGACAGCGGGGGCATGTGCACATCCCCATCATCTTCATGTATTTAAGGGCTTTATCCTCCACAAGCGCCTGGGTGACGTTATAGTATTTCTGGGCGTTCTGGGGCGGACTGTCCGGAACGGCGGGCTCAGGCTGATCCGTCTCCGCCGGTGCGGCGTCCGCGGCTTCTTCCAGTTCTGCCGGGGCGCTTTTTTCGAGTGACTGTGCCCGCACCGGAGAAGCGAGCGGAACGGGTTCCGACGCGGAAACGGGCGCATCATCCTCTTCCAGTTCCTCTGTCAAAGCGTCCAGAATCGCTTCCGACAGGGCGTCATCGTTTGCGCGGGCCACTTCCAGCACAGGCGGGACGGGGACGTGTGCGGCGGGGGAGTCGGCGCCGTCGTCCGCAGCCTCGGACGATGCCTGCGCCCCGGTGATTACGTTCAGGACATGGGCGGTCTTGCTGGTTTTTGCGCTTTTCTTACTGGTTGCCATATTCAAACCTCCTCAACTACTTCAACGAAGGCCGATAATTTCGTCGGCTAAATTCTGAAAATCCTGGGCGGGTTTGGAACGGGGCGCGTAGGACAGGATGCTCTCCCCGTGGGCGGGGGCCTCCGCGACGGCCACGCCGGGGCGGACCGTCGTTTGAAACACGCGGGTATCGAGCTGATGTGCCACCTGCTCCGCCATTTCCCGGACCTCCCGGTTCAGGTTCAGACGGTGGTTGAATTTGTTGAGCAGAATGCCCAGGACCCGCAGCCTGGAGTTATAGCAGCGCTGGACGGTTTCGATGGTCTCCTTGATCTGGGAGATGCCCAGCAGGCTGAGGATCTCGGGCGCCATGGGGATGATCAGCGCGTCGGATGCCACATAGGCGTTCACGGTCAGGATATTGAGCGCGGGCGGCGTGTCGATGATGATGTAATCGTAACGGTCCTCCACCTGAGAGAGCTGATCGCGCAACAGGAACTCCCGCCCGGGACGGCTGAATTCCAGATCTGCCGCCGATAAGAGAATGTTGGCGGGCAGCAGGTGGGCGCCTTCATCGGTGGGAACGATGGCGCTGTCGATGGGGACTTTCCCTTTTAAAACATCATAAACCGTGGCGCAGTTGTCGATGTCCAGCCCCAGGCTGAAGCTCAGGCTGCCCTGGGGGTCCAGGTCCACGCCCAGGACGCGCAGGCCCCGGCCGAGGAGCGCGCTCATCAGCGCCGCGGCGGAGGTGGTCTTTCCAACGCCGCCTTTTTGATTCGTGATGGTAATGATCGTAGCCAAAAAAACGCCTCCATCAGAATGAAACTCTGTCGAAACTCTTATCTTTACTATACTATATGCCGATAAAAAAGTATAGAGCAGAGAAGAAATTCTTTCCGCAAGACGGAAATGTTACTTTTGAAAAGGAAGGAGCGATCGGGCGATGGCATCTGTCAGCGGAGTGAGCACCAGCAACTCCAGCAGCCTTTACGGGACCAGGAACGTGCTGTCCGGTCTGGCCACCGGGCTGGATACCGAGAGCATGATCGAAAATGCTGTCAGCGGCTACAACACCAAAATCTCCAGCCTGCAGCAGAAGCAGACCAAGCTGACCTGGGAACAGGAGGCCTATCGGGACATCACCGACCCCATGGTCCAGTTCAGCCGCAAGTATACCTCATATACCTCCTCGACCAATCTTTACAGCGCCAGTTTCTTCAACAACGCGGTCACGACCACCACAAACGGCGCGAATGCCGCAATGGTCTCGGCCACAGGCAAGACCTCCAGCGATGTGCAGATCCTGGGCATCAAGCAGCTCGCGACGGCCTCTGCCTACCGCGTATCGGCCTCGGATCTGCTGGGCGGGACAGTCTCCGGCGAGGCGGCCACCATCACCGGCTCCGCGCTTGACCTGACCGCCACACAGGCGCTGAGCAACGTGGCGGGCACCCTGACGCTGACCTATGGTTCCAGCCGCACCATGAGCCTGAGCTTCGACGATCTGGAGACTTACAGCGACGTCAACGCCTTCGCCGACGCGATCAACACCAAACTGGGCAAGATCACGCTCAGCAACAGCGACGGCGACATCGTGTCGGCCTCCACCATGGTGAAAGCGACCGTGGACGGGAGCGGCAACATCGTGTTCAGCGACAATCAGGACGCAGGCAACAGCGTCGCCATTACCGACGCCACCGGAAAGATCAAGACCACGCTGGGCATCGATCCGAGTGCGGGAAGCGATACGCTCAACACCGCCGGCGTGACGCTGACCGCGGAGGATACCACCGTGGGCGACTATCTCTCCGGAAAGACCCTTTCCGTCACCGTGGACGGGCAGACCAAGACCATCACGCTGCCGGAATACGACGGTTCCACCGACGATTTTGTCGGCGGACTGAACACCAGTCTGCAGGCGGCGTTCGGCACCGGCGTTTCCGCCGAGAAAATGACCGGCCTTGACGGAAGCGGGGACCCCTATGAATATCTTCAGATCACCGGGCAGGCGGGCTCGACCATCTCCATCTCCGCGACAGATTCGGTGGGGACGGCGCTGGGACTGAGCGGCGGCACCTCCACCAGTTATCTCGATGTCGGCAAAACGCTGGAGGACCTGCTGGGCACCGGCGTCAGCGACACCGGCAACGTCCTCACCATCAACGGCGTGACCATCGGCACCTACGCGAAGGACACGGCGCTGGAGAGCATCCTCAGCGACATCAACGCCAATACGGAAGCCGGGGTCAGCGTCAGCTTTTCCAAGACCACGAACAGCTTCCTGTTTACCGCCAGAGAGACCGGCGCCACGAGCCATATCGAGATCGACGCCACCACCACCGACGCGGAGGGGAACAGCACCTCCAATCTGGCGGCGCTGCTGTTCGGTACGGTGGATCCCGATTCCGGGAGCACGCCCGCAGGCTATACGCAGGGACAGGACGCAGTGCTTTCCATGTCGGTCAACGGGGAGACGTTTTCCGACATCACCCGCAGCTCCAACAATTTCAGCGTGGACGGGCTGTCCGTCATGCTGAAGGATACCTTCGGTTATACGGGGGGCGTGCTCGATCCCGCTGCGGAGGCGGTCACCTTTACCACCTCCGCCGATGCGGATAAGATCGTGGATGCCGTCAAGAGCATGGTGGACGATCTCAACGCCATCATGAAATCGGTTCACGACGCCTATTCCACCCAGCCCCTGACCAAGAGCGACGGCAGCTCATACGATCCCCTGACCGAGGACGACCAGGCGGATATGAGCGACTCGGCTATCGAGAAGTATGAGGAAAAAGCCAAGACCGGACTTCTGTTCGGCGACAGCGACCTGAGCAGCCTCTATTCCGGGCTGCTTTCCGCCGTCCGCTCCTCCGGCACGGCGGGCGCCGCCCTGCGCAGCATGGGGATCACGACCTCCTATTCCGACGGGCTGACCGTCCTGAGCGTGGACGAGGACGCCCTGCGTGATGCGCTGGAGAGCGATCCGAACTCGGTGCGGGATGCGTTCACCAGCACCACCGGCGTCGGCGGCCTGATGACCAATCTCAAGAGCACGATAGACGCCTATGCCTCCACAACAGGCGCGGCCAAGGGGATTTTGATCCAGAAGGCCGGGTCCACTTACTCTTCC
>CAZVHV010000138.1:0-4733 GCA_964627025.1 uncultured Oscillospiraceae bacterium
TCAAGTAATGATGATGAATGGTATGGAAGGTAGTTTAGCACGAATCTTGTCGGCGGTCAAACCCCTGCGGTAAAAAATGTGGTTGACAGGAGCAGGTTTCGCTCCTATACTTGAAAGCGAAAAAGAGGATATGGGACGGATGACGGAATCGAGAGAGTGTGGGAGACCACCGCCGAAGGGGAACTTGCGATAAGCTCTCAGGCAAAAGGGATCGGTTCCTGACGAAACTCTGGAAAGCGGACGGGATGCCCGTCTGCGCCGAAGAGGCAACCTTGCCGTGCGTGCGGGGGAAACTTTCAGGTCTGAGACAGAGGCGTGCGGCGTGTTTGCCGTACGCTTTTTTATTTTTGCGGAGGTGTCGTGCATGGAACGAAAAACGCCCCTTTATGACCGCCACGCGGCGGCGGGGGGAAAACTGGTTCCCTTCGCCGGCTGGCTGCTGCCGGTGCAGTACAGCGGGATCATTGCCGAGCATATGGCGGTGCGCACCGCCTGCGGCCTGTTCGACGTATCCCACATGGGCGAACTGGAGCTGCGCGGGAAGGACGCGCTCGCGGTCCTGAACCGCCTGATGACCAACGACTTCGGGGGGATGTACGTCGGCCAGGCCCGGTACAGCCTGATGTGCAACGAGCGCGGCGGGGTGGTGGACGACCTGATCGTCTACAAGCTGTCGGACACCCGCTATCTGATCGTGGTCAACGCCGCGAATCATGACAAGGACCGGGACTGGATCGCCGACCGTCTCGGCGGGGACTGCGTGATGGAGGACCGCTCGGACCGCGTGGCGCAGCTTGCGCTGCAGGGCCCGCGCGCGGAGGGGATTCTGCGCAGACTGACGCGGGACATCCCGGAGAAACCTTACAGCGCCGTGCCGGAGGGCAGCGTGGCGGGGATTTCCTGCATGGTGTCGCGCACCGGCTATACCGGAGAGGACGGCTTCGAGCTCTACTGCGCTTCCGCCGACGCCCCCGCGCTGTGGGACGCGCTGATGGACGCCGGACGTGATGACGGCCTGATCCCCTGCGGTCTGGGCGCGCGCGACACCCTGCGTCTGGAGGCGGCCATGCCCCTCTACGGCCACGAGCTGAGCGACGACATCAATCCCTATGAGGCCGGGCTGGGCATGTTCGTGAAACAGGATAAGCCGGAATTTATCGGCAAAGCCGCGCTGGAGCATGCCCGACCCGTGCGCCGACGCCGGGTGGGGCTCCGCATGACCGGCCGCGGCATCGCGCGCGAGGGCTGCCCGGTCTACGACGGCGGCGGACGCATGATCGGGACGGTCACCTCCGGGACGCACTGCCCCTATCTCGGCCGCGCCGCAGCCATGGCGCTGCTCGACGCGTCCTGCACCGAGCCAGGCACGCAGGTCATGGTCGAGATCAGAGGAAAGAAGATCGGGGCCGAGCTCGTCCCGCTGCCGTTCTATAAGCGGGCCTGAGGCCAGAAAGAAAGGAGAAAGTTTTTATGAATATCCCGAGTGAACTGCGCTATTCCAAAACCCACGAATGGGTGAAGATGGAGGGCGACACCGCCGTGATCGGCCTGACCGACCATGCCCAGGGACAGCTGGGGGATATCGTTTTTGTGAACCTGCCCGCGCAGGGAGACGCCGTCACCGCCGGGGAGCCCATGGGAGATATCGAGTCGGTGAAGGCGGTCTCCGATGTATTCTGCCCCGTCAGCGGCGTGGTATCCGCGGTCAACGGCGAGCTGGAGGCGAGCCCGCAGCTGATCAATGAGGAGCCTTACGAGGCCTGGCTGATCAAGGCGACCGGCGTTACCGAAACGGAAGAGCTGATGAGCGCGGCGGAGTACGAGGCGCTCATCGCGGCGGAGCAGGAGTAAGGCCATGGGAAGCTTTTTGCCGTCGTCCGCGGCGGAGCGGGACAGGCTGCTGGCCGACCTGGGGCTGAAGTCGTCCGACGAGCTCTATGCCGCCGTCCCGCGCGAGGTGCTCCTGAAGGAACCGCTCGATCTTCCCGCGCCGAGGCCGGAGCTTGCGGTGCGCCGGATGATGGAGGACCTCGCCGCCCGGAACACCGTTTTCCGCACCATCCTCCGCGGCGCGGGCGCTTACGACCACTATATTCCGGCCGCCGTGGGACGGATCGTGTCCAAAGAGAGCTTTGTCACCGCCTATACCCCGTATCAGGCCGAGATCAGTCAGGGCATCCTGCAGGCGATCTTCGAGTTCCAGACCCTCGTCTGCGAGCTGACCGGCATGGACGTTGCCAACGCCTCGGTCTATGACGGCGCCACCGCCGCCGCCGAGGCCGTAGCCATGACCCGCGAGCGCGGGCGTACGGTGGCCGTTGTGTCCGCCGCCGTCCATCCCGATGTGATGGCGGTCATCCGCACCTACTGCTTCGGCTCCGGCACCCGGGTCGTGGTCGCGCCCGAGCGGGACGGGGTCACCGACGCGGCGGCGCTCAGGGACCTTTTAAACGGCGAGACCGCCTGCGTTTATCTCCAGCAGCCAAACTTTTACGGGTTGATCGAGGACTGCGGGCCCATTGCCGAGGCCGTCCACGCCGCCGGGGCAAAACTGATCCTGGGCGTCGACCCCGCCACACTGGGCGTTCTGAAATCCCCGCGGGAATGGGGCGCCGACATCGCGGTCGGGGAGGGACAGCCCCTCGGCCTGCCCCTGAGCTGGGGAGGCCCGTACCTGGGCTTTATGGCGGCCACCTCCGCCCTGATGCGCAAACTCCCCGGCCGGATCGTGGGCCAGACGACGGACAGCAGGGGAGAGCGGGCCTTCGTCCTGACGCTGCAGGCCCGGGAGCAGCACATCCGCCGGGAAAAAGCCGGCTCCAATATCTGCTCCAACGAGGCGCTCTGCGCGCTCACCGCTGCGGTCTATCTGGAGATGATGGGACCGGAAGGGCTGCGGAAGGTCGGGCAGCAGTGCTATGCCAAGGCCCATTGGTTTGCCGGAGAATTATGCAGGCTGAACGGGGTCAGGCGGCGGCACAGCGGGGACTTTTTCTGCGAATTTGTCACCGAACTGCCCGTCGCCCCCGAAAGGGTGCTGCGGGCCTTGGAGGAAAAGGGGATCTTGGGCGGGCTGCCGGTGGAGGACGGGATCCTGTGGTGCGTCACCGAGACCTGCTCCCGGGAGCAGCTGGAGGAAGCGGTCGCCGTCATCGGGGAGGTGTGCGGAGCATGAAGCTGATTTTTGAAAAAAGCATGCCCGGGCGGGAAAACGATATTCTGCCGCCGCTGGACGTACCAGAATGCGAACTTCCGGAGGCGGTATGCAGGCAGGTGCCGCCGCGGCTGCCCTGCATCGGCGAGTCCGACCTTTCACGCCACTACGCCGCGCTGGAGCGCCGCGCATTCGGCGTCTGCGACGGATTTTATCCGCTGGGCTCCTGCACCATGAAATACAACCCGAAGCTCTCCGAAGATTTGGCGGCCCTGCCCGGCTTTACCAAAATCCACCCCCTTCAGCCGCCCAGCACGACGGAAGGCTGCCGGGCGGTCTATGACCTGTGCGGCAGCCTGCTGTGTGAGATCACCGGCATGGACGCCATGACCTTTCAGCCCGCCGCGGGCGCCCACGGCGAATTTACCGGCCTGCTCCTCATCAAGGCGTACCACAGGGCCCGCGGAGACGGCAGCCGCACGAAGATCATCGTGCCGGACTCCGCCCACGGGACCAACCCGGCCAGCGCGGCCATGGCGGGATATACCGTGATCACCATTCCCTCCACCCCGGAGGGGCTTGTGGATCTGGACCGGCTGCGCGCGGCGGTGGGGGAGGACACCGCCGGACTGATGCTCACCAACCCAAATACGGTGGGGCTGTTTGAGAAGGATATTCTGGAGATCACCGAGATCGTGCATGAGGCGGGCGGACTGGTGTATTATGACGGCGCCAATCTCAACGCCATCATGGGCGTGGCGCGCCCCGGCGATATGGGCTTCGACGTCCTCCATCTGAACCTCCACAAGACCTTTGCCACGCCGCACGGCGGCGGCGGCCCGGGCAGCGGCGCGGTTGGCTGCAAAAAGCATCTGGAGCCGTACCTGCCCGGCTGTGCCCTCATGGGCGGCGGCGGCCCGGACTCTATCGGCCAGGTGCGGACCTTCCACGGCAACTTTCTGGTCATGGTAAAGGCCATCGCCTATCTGCTCTCGCTCGGCGCGCCGGGCGTGCGCGAGGCGGCCGAGACGGCGGTGCTCAACGCCAATTATCTGAAACGGAAACTCGTGGAGGGCGGTTATCTCCCTGCCTACGACGGCCTGTGCATGCATGAGTTTGTGGTGACGATGGAACAGCTGAAGAAGGAGAGCGGGGTCTCTGCCCTGGATATGGCAAAAAGCATGATCGACCGGGGGATCCATCCGCCCACCATGTATTTCCCGCTCATCGTTCCGGAAGCGCTGATGTTCGAACCGACCGAGACCGAATCGCCCGAGACGCTGGATGAGGCTGCCGCCCTGCTTGCCGATGTGCTGCAGAAGGCGAAGGAGTCGCCCGAGAACGCCCATGCCGCCCCGCTCACCACCGTGATCGGCCGGCCTGACGAGACCGCGGCGGCCCGCCGGCCCGTCGTGCGCTACAGCTGGGAATAAGGGCTTGCAATCGCCTGTAGAATAGAGTATAATAACACCAAGTATGCCGTTATGGCACAGCCGCATTTTGCGGCTGTGCCGTTCCTGTGCCGGGGTGTAGCGCAGTTGGTAGCGCGGGTGGTTTGGGAGTGCCGTGCCGGTATCCG